>CAZDIO010000048.1:0-29437 GCA_964505555.1 uncultured Bdellovibrionales bacterium | reverse complement strand
AAACTTTCTCGAACACAAATTGAAACTGGAAGAGAAACTCGGTTAAAGCAGTGGATAGTTGCCATCTACCAATTTTTTTGGCTACCAATTTTTCCACCAATTTTTTTGCCCAATTTTTTTGGCAACTTTTAAGGTACACGCTCGTAAGCACCCCGTTCAATACGATTTCCTTGTGGACGCAAATGTCCATTTTGGTCATAAAACTTTGTTTCATCGTAGAATGAACCGGGATCAATGAATTGAGCGGCGATATTTGGATCTCCACTTTCGTATGCCGGACTGCTGTTGCTGCCGAGGCGAAGGTTAAAGCTGGTATATGGCACATAGTTTTCAAACAGCGGGTTTGCGGTGACGCTGTGTGAGCCTTCAATAACCTGCCCGTTCTTTTTCAAAGGCCACGCACCATTAAAGAAAACGTTATAATCAGAACTGACATTTTGGACTGAATCTTTCACATAGATTCCAGAAGAGTGCATGATATTGTTTCGGATTGAGATATTTCTCACATTCAGATCGGCATCGTAGGAGGTAACCTCGACGCAGGGGTACCAGCGCTGATTGTGAAGTTCTCCGAGCCACACACAGGTATTTGAATGAATTCGGACGTTGTCTACATTTCCATACGTAACGTCATTAATATACGTGTTCCAGTCTCCTTCAATGAAGATACCCGGTGCCTCTCCGCCTTCTTCTGTCCAGTAGCGATCTGTGTAGAGAACGTTTCCTGATATCTCAACGTTTAAGAGTTCCTCCGTATGATCAAAACCTGAGAGATAAATGAGTTGAGTAAAGTCGTAGACAGTGTTGTTACGAATGACGGAATTTCTCAGAGTTGTAATTTCAAGACCATCTTGATGACAATCGGTATCGAATGAATCTCCGAGTATATTATCTTCAACGACGATACTCGTCCCACTAAGATCCATTCCATCGCAGAATTGGCGAAGAATGATATTTTTTCGAATAATGACATTGAGCGGACCATTACTTCCTCGAATTCCAATTCCGTGTCCGCGAAATGGGTCGCCATTATCGTTTAGATGACCACCGGTGTCAGTTATATAATTCTCAGCAATTAAGGAATTATTTGTTCCCGGACAATAGATTCCATTTCCATCTCTAGCGCGCGACTCGTTATGAATATAATTATTAGTTATCTCCAAATTATTAGCACCCGAGCCATCACGAGGTCGACAAACAATAGCAGCTCCCTCATCTCCTTGATCGCCGTAATTTCTAAACTCAAGACTATCGATCTTTATATAATTCTTCGAATTTAAATATACTCCACCCCCTTCAATTTTCACTTTGCAAGTTGGAGGATTGTGATAATCAGCAGATTTTACGCAGCCATCGCCGGGAGCGGCAGTAAAGGTGATTGGATTTCCTGGGGTTCCTGATCTTTGTAGGGTAAGAGTCCCACTGTAAGTACCCGCTCGTATGCACACGGTTTGTCCGGGCTGGACAACGTCTGAATATTTATTGATGAGGTCGCCAGGATTAATTGTATACGTACAAGTGCTAGGCGCAGCACTTGATCCGATATTATAGTTATTCCACGCCCGATAAGAACCATTTCCGTTGATGAGCTGAATTGCTCTTGTAACGTCTTCGCCAGCAATAGTGCCGTTTCGTTTTTGGTCACAAATCTGAAGTTTGGAAAGCGGTGTGGGGTTAAAGAAATTGCCATTTACTTGCAGCCAACGCGAAATATCGTCGCCAAGGACTCTCCCATCCTGTGTGGTATCCATCGGAAGTGACCCAAAAACAATACTATTTCCTGTGCTTGCTATTGAAACACCGCTTGAGTCCACAACATTTACGGCGGTAATTCTCGTCCATGCAGCAAGGGGAATGCGGGGATTAAAACGAAGGAGAAACGGACCTGCGCCACTTCCGCTTACTAAAGACAGTGTTGGTAACAGCCCAGTTTGTAAGTCAGTAGCGTCCGCACCATTTCGGTAATATCTGACTTGAAAATTTGAAACACTAAGCGCGCCACCTCCAACCGTGGTTACCGGTTTTGAAAACGTTATTGATATATCCTTTATTCCAAGAAGTGTTCCTGAGGTAGCATCTCGATCCTCAAGCGGGTCAACATAGCCATTTGGTGGATTACTTGCGCTTATTACCGGTGCTGTCTGGGCATAAGCATGAACGAGGCCGATGATCAGAAAATAGATCAGAGCAAAAAATATGCACCACTTTCTCGAGGAGCAAAGACTGGTTTGAAGCCGATGTAAGAAGATATCTTTCATATTTAAATTTCACTATCGCGGTTTGCAAACTCTTCCTAACAGTTGTTTGCGCAACTTCCCCCACAGTCGACACCTGACTCGTGTCCATCACGTTGCCCGTTAAAGCAGAGAGGGAACTCGGGGTCATAGAAGTAATTACCAAGAACTCCGATACGGGTCGTAATATTACTGGTCATGCCAAGTGCGCCTTTTTGTACAATACGATTGTACGCTTCCATCCCATGGGAAAAATACTTATTGACCTGAGGAAACTCAATGCAAGCGCTCTCTGAAGCACCGCTGCACGGTTCGTAATTGATATACCAACGCATCTTCGTATCAATAGGAGTTAAGTTATAACCACTATATCCAAGTCGATGAATAACGTTTGCAAAAATAACGTACATCGGACGAACATTAATTTGCCAGTAACCATCAAATACGGCAGGACCTAGAACATGATTTTCTCCCTTGTTCTGGATATACGTATCAATACGAGAATACGTTGATTGGTTGGGGTTATCGTGGAGAGTAGGATATTCGTTTGTAGCAACATCCCACCAATCATTTGGAAAATCGCGATAAGGGGTCCAAGCGTGAGTAGCGGTAAGGTTATTGGGCGGAGCACCGCTGGTGCCGTAGTATATAGAATCATATTTTGGCATCGTAAGTGCGATAATTGCAGTTGCAATCTCGGCTGAAGCTCCCCAGTGGATGTCTCCAGGACCAGGGTCGTTTGGTACTGCGTTCATGTACTGGGCGCTATTTTCTGTTACTAGCTGCAGTGTCAATTTTGCATAATCAGCAAGACAATCACGAACCCGCAGGTCCTCAATTGGGGTGAATCCGTTTTTATAGTTATTTGAAGTTTTATAATTTCCAATCAGTAGATCGTAGGCAATCGTTGCAAACAATCCTTCCCGTCCTGAGCCTGAGCCTTGATAATAGAACATATACGGTGCGGGTGCTGTGTCCCAACGCTCTTGTCCGACAAGACGACATATCGGTTGGCGAAGAAGTAAGCACTTTGCTTTTCGAGCATCTGTTTGTGAGGCGGTAAGTGCCTGCGCAGCGGGTGCCTCACCAAAACGTGAATCGTCATAATCAATACCGAGATTACACGCTTGGTTGGTGGTTTCCTGAGCAGGATTGATATTATTGAGAACGATCGGGGATTCTGAAAGAAAATTGTGTGGATGCGTTTCGTTGGCGCTTGGGTAGGGAGGGTTCTTTATGAGTGTTCTTGTTTTTTTATGATTCGAATCAAACCAGTACTCAAGTTCGTTAGTCCCCGAAGGCAGGTCATTTGAATTAATCGGGGAGGAATACGTTTGAATATCTCCCCCATTGATTCGATAATTGATTGCGCTTCCTGAAAGGTTCGTAAGAACGATATCGATATCGTTTGTCAGATAGGTACTCTGCTCATGGAGGACAGGCACCCAATATGTTTTTGCCGGTGTTGTATAGAACTGCCCGGTAGAATTACGCGGCTTAAATGAGATCGCCGGGGTTTTTGGATTTACAACGAGAAGAACATAATCAATGTCTCTATCTCCGCGACCATCATAGACACGATCTCGATTCTCCCAGAAGGTAAGAACATGCCACTCATCACCAAAATCGTCTTTGATGCCGTAGTTGATTCTTCCGCTGTTATATTTTTTTCGAGCACCTTTATAGCCAACGGAATTATTATAATCGACATTATTATTAAGTGCCTTGCCAGGAGTATTTGGGTTTACGGCTCCAACTACTGGCTGATTATTGTCTGCGTAGCGGCGTTCAGAGAGGGAAAAAGGTGTTTGATAAAGAGGCGTTTTTGCTCCGTACGTTGCGTTATTATCTGAATAGTAACTAATAGAGTTCTCATCTCCATCAATTTTGAAACGGATTCCTGCTTCACCGTCATGGTTATGATCATTGACAGCGAAGCCAATTTTTACTGAGTCTTTGAGGTAGATTACTTTACTATCGTCACTTTTATCATGGTACATCCACTCCACTGCATAGTCCTTGCCAGGAGTTCCATTCAGTGTGAGATCGATACCGATAATATGACTGAGTGGGCATTCAAATGGGCAGCCCCCACCACAATCAACACCTTGCTCACTGCCATCTCGAAGACCGTTTGTGCAAGTTGTTCCTGCGCTTGTGCTTGAACCAATATCATAATTATTCCACACTCGAAAAGTTCCCACTCCGTTTACCAATTGCATTGCTCTTGCGATATCCTCTCCGAGGATAGTGCCATTTCGTTTCTGGTCACAGAAATTTAACTTTGTCAGTGGTGCTGGGTTATAGAGATTATTAGAAATTTGAAGCCAACGATTAATATCGTCACCGAGAACTTTTCCATCTTGCGTGGTGTCCATTGGCAGAGACCCCACCACGATACGATTTCCAGTACTTGGTATCGATATCCCACTTCCATCGACCACGTTTACCGCAGTAATTTCTGTCCATGCGCCAAGGGGGATGCGGGGAATAAAGCGAAGGAGATATGGGCCTGCTCCGTTCCCACTGACGAGAGAAACGGTGGGGATCTGTTGGGTTTGAAGGTCGGATACCTCGACTCCATTTCGAAAATATCGTCGGGTGAAATTAGAAAGGCTGAGAGCACCTCCTCCAGTTGCTGTTACCGGTTTTGAAAAAGTAATCGAGATGTCTTTTAGCCCTAATAACGTTCCGGTCGTGGCATCTCGATCTTCTAGGGGGTCAACATAGCCACTTGGAGGAGAGCTACTGCTAATTACTGGTGGAGTCTGGGCATTTGCTTGACCACTGATAAGAAAAAAAATTACTGTGCTAAGTATGCACAGTAAAAGTCGACGAGATGCTCTAGTCTCGCTGTAGCACATTTTAAAAGCTCTTAAATTCGATAAATGGCGTACCTAACATAACCGTTCCAGGAATCCCAGAGGAGGAAGTTTTTAAAGCCTTATTCCTTTGATTGGTATCGCGCTGTTCTTTTTTCTGTCCTAAGAGAGAGACCTTGCAAGAGATGGACCAGAATTTATAAGGAAGTTAACGACATAGAGAATTGGAATTATGGTTCCCCAGGACGAAGTATTGGCAAAGTGCGGAATACTTCTCTCCGAAGAGGGCCTTTTATGGCCCGACACACTGATCTCCGGACACCCACATTCCCTTCGGGCACGGATTAATTGTTCCCTTCCCTCCTTTGCGACGTTGGTTTTCTGGAATGATGCAATGTTTCCCATTAAACGTTGTTCCTGACGGACAGCTGGGTCGGATGATAGTTTGTGGAGGTTTTGGTGGAGGGGGAAGAGGGGCTTCATCTTTTTGATGCTCTGAATGTCTTTCCTCATCCTGAGAATGATCGTGATGATGGTGATGGTAGTCATTATCTCTTCTGCCGTAACGACGGTCGGGACTACCATAATATCCATCGTAGTATCCAGGGTGTCCATATCCACCGTAGTTACCAGAGTTGTTGTAGGTATCTTCAGGCAGCACGCATGATGTAGCCATTAATAAACTGAGAGCAGTAATTGGAAGATAAGGAGTGGGCCGGTTGTTTCTTTTCATATTAAACCCCTGATCAGTAATTGCCTGACCATACCCCGCTACATATGTTTTTGAAAGTGAAAAAAGTATTGCAGGACTTGGTAAGAATTTCTGAGAGAGTCTTAAATACTGTAGATCGACACCGTGTTATGATATAGCTCCGGCTATGGACCAAGCACCACCCCCTTCGGGAAAAACCTGCTCCGCTCGAGGCTTTAAAGCCTTGATGGTAACGCAATTTCTGGGAGCGTTAAATGATAACGTTTATAAATTAGTTGTCTCACTAATTGTTGTAAATGCGTTACCCCAGGGTGCTGATAAAACCCTGCCATTAAGTATTGCTGGGGCAGTGTTTGTGTTGCCATTCATCCTTTTTTCTCCGTACGCAGGATTCTTATCTGATCGGTTTTCTAAAACTGTTGTTATCAAATTTACAAAAGTATTTGAAGTTGTGGTGATGAGTATTGGGTTTGTGTTTCTTGTGCAGCGCAATTTTACAGGGCTTTATTTTGTTCTTTTTCTCATGGGGTTTCATAGTGCAGTTTTTAGTCCAGCAAAGTTTGGGATTCTTCCTGAAATACTCAAACCGGAACTACTTTCAAAGGGCAATGGATATCTTAATTTTTGGACATTTCTTGCCATTATTCTTGGTACCGTGCTTGGGGGACAACTGGTTGCATTTTCTGATGGAGGGAACTATGTACCTGGAATTGTAGTTCTCAGTATTGCGCTTTTTGGATTGTTTGCAAGTTTCTTTATTACAAAAACCCCGAGTGCTTCTCCCAAAGGAGAGTTTCCGCGAAATCCTTTCCGGGAGATTATGCAGACTCTTCGAGAAATCAGGCACAACAGAAACATGTTTCTTGTGCTTCTTGCCATTGCGTACTTCTGGTTTGTTGGAGCACTTTTTCAATTCAATACGATTCTCTATGCAAAGGAGCTCCTCGGATTGGGAGATGTTGGAACGGGATTGCTCCTGACGGTACTTGCCGTTGGAATTGGGATTGGAAGCATCATTGCTGGAAAGGTTTCTGAGGGAAAGGTAGAGCTTGGGCTTATCCCACTTGGGGCGATAGGGATGAGTGTTTGGACAAGTCTGCTCTGGATAAGTTCAGGAAGTGCTGCGCTCACCATGGGATGTTTGCTCCTTCTTGGATTGAGCGGAGGTTTTTTTATCGTTCCTCTGAGTGCTTTTATGCAGCAGGAGAGTCCTGAGAGTTCACGAGGGAGATATCTTGCTACCACCAATTTTTGTTCTTTTAGCGGAATGCTTCTTGCTTCAGGATTTCTTACGACATTTAGTTTTTTAGATGCGTCAGAACTTTTTTTGTTGATAGGAATCTTGTCATTCGGTGTTACGTTCTTTATTTGTAAAACACTTCCCGTGATGCTTGTTCGTTGTATTAACTGGGTGCTGATTCATACATTATATCGTGTGCGGGTGTTTGGGAGAGAGCATCTTCCAAGAACTGGGGGTGCACTTCTTGTCTGTAATCATCTCTCGTTTGTTGATCCATCACTCCTTCTTGGGGTGAGTGAGCGGCCAATTCGTTTTCTTATGTATAAACCCATTTATGAAATGAAATCGGTTCATCCGATTGCTTCAATTATGAAAGCAATCCCTGTTCAGGCAGAAAGTGGTCCAAAAGCGCTGCTGCGTTCATTGCAAATGGCCCGTGAAGCGATTGAACAAGGCGATATTGTCGGATTGTTTCCGGAGGGACAGATCTCTCGAGTTGGATCTTTACTTTCTTTTCACAAAGGACTTGAACGAATTGTAAAAGATCTTGATGTGCCGATTATTCCCGCCTTTCTTGATCAGGTCTGGGGAAGTATTTTTAGTTTTCGAGATGGACGTTTTTTTTGGAAACGACCGAAGGAGATTCCTTATCCGGTCACGGTGGTCTTTGGAAAACCCCTTCCAAGTTCAGCAAAAGCTCCTGAGGTGTATCAGGCAGTTCAAGAACTTGGGAGTGATGCCTTTCGGCTTCGAAAGGAGAAGTATCGGCTTCTGCATATCGGGTTTTTAAATGTTTGTAAGCGCCATCCATTTCGTCAGTGTATAGCGGATAGTAGTGGACGCTCTTTTCGGTATCTTTCACTTCTTGTTGCGTGCCTCTCTTTTTCAAAATTATGGAAGAGGCTAGATAAAGAAGAATCGATGGTTGGGGTTTTTCTTCCACCCTCGGTGCCTGCGGTGATATCAAACCTCTCCCTGCTGATGGCAGGGCGGGTTCCAGTAAATCTTAACTATACCTCTGGAGAGCAAGCGCTTGCTTCTGCGATTCGCCAGTGCAAAATAAAGACGATAATTACCTCAAAAGCGTTTGAAGAAAAAGTAGCCGCTCCTTTAGTAAACAACAAGGTGTTTGTTGAAGATATTCTTGCAGAGATCTCTTTGAATGAAAAAGTTAGACATTTTCTAACGCTTCTTGTTCTCCCACTTTCATTTATTAAAAAAATCTATATTAAAAAAAGTGCCGTCTCAGAGTCTCTTCAAAAAGATCAGCTTGCAACAGTGATTTTTTCAAGTGGGAGCACCGGAGAGCCAAAGGGGGTGATGCTGTCTCATGGAAACATCAGCTCTAATATTGAGAGTCTCTATGATGTGTTTCAATTACAAAACAAAGATGTGTTCTTAGGGGTGCTTCCGTTTTTTCATTCGTTTGGTTTTACTGGAACGTTGTTTCTTCCCCTCCTTGCTGGAGTAAAAGTGGTCTACCATCCAAATCCGATTGATGCTGGAGTAATTGGCGAACTGTCAAAACAACATCAGGTTACGGTGCTCATGGCAACACCGACATTCCTATTAAACTACATTAGAAAATGTAGCAGAGAGCAGTTTGCCTCCTTAAAGCATATTGTCGTGGGGGCTGAGAAATTAAAAACCCGTGTTGCAGAAGCTTTTCAAGAAAAATTTGGTCTTGCTCCTCTTGAGGGTTACGGATGCACAGAACTTTCTCCAGTGGCGATTATGAATACCCCAAATTTTGAAAGAAAGGGGATAAAGCAGACCGGATATAAACTGGGAACAGTCGGACATCCGATCCCAGGAGTGGTAGCCAAGGTGGTAGATCCCGAAACGGGGAGTGTGCGGGGAGCAAATGAGGAGGGATTGCTCTTGATCAAAGGACCAAACGTGATGCTTGGTTATTTGGGGTCTTTAGAAAAAACAAACGAAGTTATTCGTGACGGGTGGTACGTTACCGGAGATCTTGCGATTATTGATGAAGAGGGATTTGTGACGATTACCGATAGACTCTCTCGTTTTAGCAAGATAGGCGGGGAGATGGTTCCTCATGGACGCATTGAAGAGGAGATACAAAAGATTGTAAAAAATGTTGAGCCGATCTGTGTTGTTACAGGAGTTCCTGATGAGAAAAAGGGAGAGAAGCTTGTGGTTCTTCACACGATTTCCTTGGATGCAGCTGAAATTACGGCCCAGCTTAGTGAGGGAGGGCTTCCAAATCTTTGGATTCCAAAGAAAGAAAACTTTTATAAGGTTGATTCTCTTCCTCTGTTAGGGAGTGGGAAGTTAGATCTCAAGAGTATTAAGAATAAAGCTCTTGAGCTTTGCAATTACAGAGAAATTACACAGCCTCAAGCGCGACCTGTTTAGGAAGAGTAAAAAAGAAGTTACTACCCTTTCCTATTTCAGACTCAACCCAGATCCTTCCCCCGGCGCGTTCAATGATTTTTTTACAGATCGCTAAACCCATTCCTGTTCCAGGAAATTCATGATCAGGGTGAAGACGTTTAAACATTTCAAAGATTCGATCTTGGTGTTGGAGTGATATGCCGATACCGTTGTCCTTAAAGGAGAATACCCAATCCTCTTCATTTTCTTTTGCGGAGATCTCTATCGAGGGATTTTCTGAGCTACGGTATTTAATGCTATTTGCAAGGAGGTTTTGAAAAAGTTGTAGCATTTGAGCGCTGTTCATCTGGATCGTTGGGAGAGAGGATTTTTGAATATTGATCTTACTACTTTCAATCTCACTGCTCAGATTTTCGCATGCAAGTCTTAGGATCTCTTGGCAATCTACCAGAGTTAAATTTTCGTTCGATACTCCGATACGTGAATAAGAGAGGAGCTCTCGAATTAAATGTTGCGCCTTGAGAGCAGCGTTTTGAGCAAGCGCTACATACTCTTTGGTGTCGTTGTGGAGTGCGGAGCCTAAGTTTTTCTCAAGCAGCTGAACCATCGTGGTAATGGTGCGGAGAGGTTGTTGGAGGTCATGAGAAGCAATATAGGCAAACTGTTCTAGATCCTCATTTGATCGACGCATCTCTTTTGTGCGCTGCTCCACACGACGTTCAAGTTCGTTATTTAACTTTCGTAACTCGAGTTCTGCTTTTTTTCGCTCAACTATTTGGATTTCAAGATCGGTGTTTGCAATTCGGAGTTGCTGAGGACTCGGGAGTAGCAGTGCTTTGGGAATTAATCGCCACAGACAATACCCTGTAACAATCGAAGCTAATGCGGTCGCAGCTTTAATGTAGCCCGCCATTCGATAGTCTGTGTGCCAGATGTTCCAGATCTCCATAAGATGGGTTGTTCCACAGGCGAAGATAAAGATCGCAAACATAATGAAGATCCAGTCAAAGGCCAGATCGGTACGCTTACGAACAAAGTAATAGAGAGCAAATGGAATCGAGTAATAGGCAAGGGCGATAAAAGCATCGGCAGTAAGGTTTGTCCAAAGCACATCTGGTGCCCAAAGATAACAATGCCCATGAGGCATGAATCCTTGATCCCGCAATCCTTGAAGAAATTGCCACATTGCCCAACTGCCAGTGATGCTCTTTTCAATAACTCCTGACCCGCTTTACTTTACCAAAGCTTATCTCCTTTGAGAAGATGGGGAGATAGGGCGCTAACAGAGAGCAACAGAAGTAAAGCTAAGCGGGGAAACTCTTGACGATTCAGGACACGCTTGATAGTAATGCGATATGCATTTCAATCCTTTCTATAATTTCTTTTCCTTTTGGTTCGCGCCCTAAGCGCGAAATAACACCTCTCTTCCCGATATCTATTGTTTTTAATTCCTGAGAGCCTAAAGAGCGTTTTTTTAAACCCATCTCTTTATCTGCTCAATTTATAATGGTGCGTGTTGGTATAATGCACGACACCACGGTAGAGTTTTGTCTTGAGGTCTATGAACAAGTCACCATCGTATCAGTTAGTAAGTCGTGCTTATCGAGAAAATCGCACAAGTATTAATGTCGGAGGCATACAAATTGGAGCGGGAGAGTTTGTTGTTATTGCTGGACCATGCTCCGTTGAATCAAAAGAGCAGCTTCTTCTTTGTGCAGAAGAAGCCAAACGGTGTGGAGCCAAGGTGCTTCGAGGAGGGTGTTTTAAACCACGAACTTCACCATATTCGTTTCAAGGCCTAGGATTTCAAGCACTTTCGTACTTGCACGAAGTTGGAAAGTTTCACTCTATTCCTGTGATTACGGAGGTGCTGGATGCGAGAGAGGTCTCTGAAGTAAGTCGTCAGGTGGATGTTGTGCAGGTTGGTGCAAGAAACATGCAAAATACGGCGTTATTAAAAGCTGTTGGTGCGATAGATAAACCGGTGCTTTTAAAACGAGGAATGATGTCTTCAATCGAAGAGCTCCTTTGTGCAGCAGAATATATCGTTACTCAGGGAAATGAGCAGGTGATCTTGTGTGAGCGGGGAATCCGTACTTTTGAAACCACCACGCGGTATACGTTAGATCTGAGTGCTGTGCCCGTTCTTAAGGAGTTAACGCACTTACCGATTATTGTTGACCCCTCCCATGCAGCGGGGAGACGTTCTTTGGTTCCGGCGCTTTCTTGTGCGGCAAAGGCAGTTGGCGCTGATGGGTTGATTATTGAAATGCATCCCCAGCCTGACTTAGCCTTAAGCGATGGAGCGCAGTCGTTAGATTTTATGGAATTTGAGAGGTTAATGTTGGAGCTTCGATGAGGTTGTTTACGTAATATTTTTCCAAAAACACTCTTGGCAGTAAATGATATAAGGAGTGTCAGGTGGGTAAGTAGTAAGCGTAGATTCATTGCATTTACTACAATTTCGTCGATAGAGCGTGCGTTCGCTCCGAAGAGCCATTCTGAAACGGTGTCGGCATGAAGGGCAGAACTCGGGAGGGGGTATGTTTTTTCGGTTATAGAGGTCTTGCTCCTTACGAATGATAAGAAACTCTTTTTTGCATTCGATATGCTTGCATTGATGTGCACCTTTTTTTTCTGTTGGGGAGTTCATGTGTTTTCCTCTGGATGTGTTTCTAATGGCATTAAATTAACTACGGGATCTACTTCATTTGCTAGGCGGCTTTTTTCGTAACCAGAAATAAAGTAAAGACGAAGATCGTAGAGCCCTTCTGCAATAAGTTGTTCTTTGAGTTTTTTTACCAAGAGAGAATATTGAGAGGGGTCAACGGGGGTGTTGAGGATGTGATACTCCTTATCTGTAAGATAAACACAACCGAAGCAATTCTTTAAGTTCCTTGAGTAGGCACAAAATTCAGAATCAGCGGAGCGATCAACATGAAGAAGAAAATTGCAGTTGTAGTTAAACGGTGAATGTATGCAATTATAACAAAGCTCCGCTTCAAAACAGACAGTAAGATCGCAACAACTTTTATTTCCATTTGTTTCCAGAGCATAGAAGCAATCCTCCAGTGCAAAGGAATCGAAGCAACCATAACAGTCTGCACACTCAGCAAGATGATTTCCTACGCAGTTGTCCGTGCGAAAGTTATGGAGAGCTAATCTCGGGGTGCTCTGTCTGAGTATTTCTAGCTGTGCTTGGGTTTGTGCGCGAGCAAGTTCGTTTTGCCAATCATAGTGTGTTTGCCACTTCGTAAATTCTTCTTTTGTAAGCTGCTTGTTAAAAAGGCAGTATTGTTTACGATAAAGACCGATACAGCCAAAGCAATCTTTACAGCTATAACACTCTTCGCAGAAGTCGCAGTTGTTGCACGAAAAACAATCACGACAGTATGTTAAGCAATACCCTTCTATGCAGTCTGTGCATTCAATACACTGCTCGCAACTAACACAAAACGTAATACCGCTACAGTCACAGCATTTGCGGCTGTAACGACCGTAGTAAACATCCTCGCAGTAGAACGCCCCAAAACAATAGTAACAATTTTTTGATTTTACCGCAGTATCTGAGTAGTCACTGTTTTCAGCTTGCACCTGCTTGAGGTTGTAGCGAGGTTGAGTAAGTAGTAGCTCCTCAAAGCGACGCTTAAATGCCGTAGCGGTTAGTTTAGAAAAAAAATGTTTATTGCTAGGTAACATCTGTTAACGGTGAATTCTATCAGTAAAAATGACAAAAAAATAGCCAGCAAAAGCATTATTTAATATGTAGAACAGTCATTGACATATATTAAACTGTTGAATAATATTCGACATTATGGTTTCAGCCTCTGAGTATTCTCGAATCACTAATCAGCTTGCTCACTTTGGTTGTAATAGTCGGGAAGCCTCCATTTATATCGAGTGCCTCCGCCTCGGTCCGACCTCAATTCAGGATTTATCGAGACAATTAAAATTTAATCGTGTCACCGTGCACAGTGCGGTGTCTCAGTTGATAGGCAAGGGGTTTCTTTTTGAGACTAGAAAGGGAAAGAAACGACTTGTTGTTGCGGAGGCGCCAGAAGTATTTTCCCGTATTATTCAGAAAAAGCAAAATGAGTTAATGCTTTTGAGGGGAAACCTTGATGGAGTGATTGAGTTGTTAAATTCTGTTCGGGTGGCAGACTCAAGTAGACCAGCAGTAAAGTTTTATGAGGGCATTGATGGTTTTAAAGGAATGCTCGAAGAGACGCTTACTGCAAAAGGAGAGGTGTTGGTATTTACCTATGTGGATCTCTTCTCCAAACTCTTAGGGCCTGATTATCTGGAAGATTATTTCGTTCGACGTGCAGCAAAGGGGATTCACACGCGACTGATCTTTCCACCATGTCCTTTTGCAGATCGAGTGCACAAAAAAGCAAAGGAGTACAAGATTCAGGTGCGACTCTTGCCCGCTGACTTACAGTGGCAATCTGGGATATTTTCTTGGAATAACGCGATAGCACTAAAATCGTTTACGCACGGTAAGATTACCTGCACGATTGTTGAAAACGAAGATATCGCCTATTTCTATCGACAGATAGTTTTTGAGCTTTCCTGGAAGCAGGCGATGCCGATGTCGAAGTAAATTTGTGCTTCTCGTTGTTGTGCGCGTGAAATTATTTGCCATCCGGGTTTAGGGTTTCGTCAACTGATTCACCCATCTTTTCTAAGGCACCTTTTTTCTTTAGCGGAGGTTCTCCCTCTTTCACATTGTCAACAATCTCATCTACACGCTCACCTGTTTTCTCTGCGGCACCTTTCTCCTTACAGGAAAAAAGAGGGATGATAAGTAAAACTAATAGACAGAGAGATCGTAACTGTTTCATGATGCGCCCTTTCCCTTTAAGCAAGTAGTATTCTCTACTATGCTTGTGTACTACAGGGAAGTGTTTCATGAACATGATAGAGCTCATGTGGGGAAAGGTTATTTCCCAATTGATGTCGCAAGGTCCTCTACAACCAAGATAAGCTCCTCGATGATGTCTAGTAGCTCTCGCTGTTTTGAGTATACGTTATCAAAGGTGGTTCTTACTCCTTGGGTATCCGTTCCATGATAGTAAATGTTCATTGCTTCACCGAGTTCGTGTTTTAAGCCGTGAACTCTTTGACGTAGGGTTACAGCACGTTTGTTTTCGACCATATCTCCTCCTTCATTTATCTCAAGTAATAAGAGTTTGTAATAACTACTGCGGGCTAAGCCCTAGCTTGCGGGAGGAAAATAGGGTACATTTAAAGAGTGGCAAAGAGCACCACGCGGTGGCATTTATCACCACTAAGAGGATAAACAGATGTATATCGAGATATTTCAACAACTTGGGCTTTCAAAAAATGAAGCAAAAATCTTTGAGGAACTTGTTTCCGAGGGGGAGCTTTCTGTAGGGGAGATCTCCAAGAAGTCTCAGATTCATCGAAGGAATATCTATGATTCGTTAAACCGTTTGATTGAAAAGGGATTGGTGTTTGAGATCTTAGAAAGAAGAGAGAATCGTTACCAAGCGGTTAGCCCGGTCAAATTAATGGAGTACATAGAGGAGAAGCGAGAGCTTCTTTCTGGAGTGCTTCCTGAACTAGAGAAACTCTATCGAGAGGTTCCTCGAAAACAAAAGGTGTGCATTTATCGCGGAATCGAGGGGTGGAAAAACTACATGCGAGATATTGTGCGTGTAGGAGAGGATTTTTACTGCATCGGTGGGAAGGGCGCATGGATGGATGAACGGCTCCATACGTTTTTTCCGGGTTTTATTCGTGATGCAAAGCGAAAAAAGATTAATTACTATTATCTTTTTGATTCCGAGGTAGAAAAAGCAAACTTGGAGATTGTTCGCTATATAGGACATAATTATCGATTTCTTCCTGCGGGGTATTCAACGCAGGCATGTATTGATGTTTTTGGTTCTCATGTAAATATACTTTCTGATCTCTATGTGGGAAGGATCGGCCCAAATTTTTCACTGACGGTGATTATCGATGAGCAAATTGCGGCAGCGTATCGCACCTGGTTCCGATTTATTTGGGATTTCTGTAAACCTCCACGGACTCAAAAGAAAGCTATAAAGACTTCAGAAGGGGATTCTGAGCAGTAGTTACTGCTCTTGGACAGATCTTTACTCTCCCGTCGAGTTTCATTTTTTTCTGATAAATGATATGAATTACGTGATATGAATCAGATTAAAATTCTATTTGTAGATGATAATCAAGACCTGGTAAAAATTCTCCAGATGGCACTTCAGGTCGAACCTGACTTACAAAGTGTCGGCTCTCTGGCAACCGCAGACGAACTACTCTTTCACATCAAGAACGCTAATCCTGACGTCGTACTCTTGGATCTTCGCATGCCTGGAAAAGATTCAATTGAGGCTGTAAAAGAGGTCATTGCAATCTATCCTCATATAAAACTTCTTCTTTTTACAGGATATGAAGATCCTTTAATCATAGAACGTGCACTGGCGGCAGGTGCGGTTGGGGTAATTTCTAAAGAGCTCGGACTCGAAGAGATCTTTACAGAAATTCGTAAATTAGCTAGTTCGACTCAGGTAATGAATGCCTAGCGCCGTTCCGCTTTAAGTATGGAAAGAAACCTGTCGTTGCGAGCGGAGCGAAGCAATCTCGTAACTGCTAAAGCGATTCGAGATTGCTTCGCTCCACCCGGTGGCCAGGCCTCCCGAATCACAACGACAGAGAGTGCCTGCGAATGTAATGTAGAATTTCTTCCGCTTTTATTTTCATTTCCCTCTTAGAATGAGAATGATCTAGATCAGCAAAAGAAAAAGTGTGTTTACGCACGAAATTGACATTTTCAAGTGGGAAATGTTATAAAATAACCTTCCTACTCATCAAGAGCTACAACGTATCATAACATTCGTAACGTAGATGACGATGTTACAAAACGACAAAGCCAACCTTATTTTGAAGGAAAATCCGTTCCTCTTTGTAACCCCAGACTCTGATGAGCTCCTCGATTTTCTTGAGATAGCAGCTCTTGGTTTTTTTTGGCTCAGTGAGGAGGGAGGGATCCTCCGAACAAACCGGGTCATACCAGATGCCCTTGGTTATAGTTCAGAAGAAATGGTGGGGCACGCACTCTCGCAATTTTGTGTAAATCCCAACAGTGTCGATGATTTGTTGACGCGCTTAGGTAAAGACGTAGTTCATAATTATCCATTGCAGCTTGTTCGGAAAGATGGAGGATACTGTGAGGGAGTGCTCAGCGGAAGCATCGGGACGGAGAAGCTAAAAGCGCCTCATGCAAGTTGTATAATACGAGATGTAACGGATCAAAAGCGAGCAGAGCGCGCACTGTATGAAAAAAATAAGGAACTTAATGAAGTGCTCTCCAGCATCACCGATGCCTATGTTACAATGGATCGTCAGTGGCGGTTTCTTAAAATAAATCGAGTTGCGGCAGAGATGGTATTTAAGCGGCGGGCGGAAGAGTTGATTGGGAAAGTGTTTTGGGATGAGTATCCACATGTTGTTGGGGGTCGTTTTTATAATGAGTATCACGAGGCTTTTCGTGAAGGGCATCCTGTTCATTTTGAGGCGAAATCGTTACTTGTTGATCGATGGTTTGAAACTCATGCATATCCTCGTGAAGATCGTATCGAGGTTTATCTTCGGGATATTACCGAGCGAAAGAAAGCTGAGCACACATTGCGAGAGGCAGCGAGACGAAAAGACGAGTACTTGAGTATGCTTGCGCATGAGCTTCGCAACCCACTAGCCCCGGTTCGTAATGCTGTTCAGCTTTTACAAAACGTAGCGCTCTCACCGAGTGATCAACGACAAACCGTTGAGGTCATCGATCGACAGATCCAACATATGAGTCGACTTATTGAGGATCTGTTAGATATTTCAAGGATGACAAGCGGAAAGGTTAAATTAAAAAAAGAAGTTGTTTCTATACGTAGTGTAGTTGAAAATGCAACAAATATCGCTTCTCCAGTCATTCAATCAAAAAATCATCAGTTTCACGTTGTGCTTCCAGATCAGGAGTTGCTACTTCTCATTGATCCCGTTCGGGTTGCACAGATTTTAGAGAACCTGCTTACGAATGCTGCAAAGTACACTGAACCAGATGGTGTTATTCGGCTCCATGTGGAGCGTGTCAATGGTGAGGTTTTTTTTAAAATTTCTGATACTGGAGTGGGAATTGCTCCGGAGATGCTTTCTTCAATATTTGATCTTTTCACCCAAGTCGATCAATCCCTTGATCGTTCAACCGGGGGGTTGGGAATCGGGTTAACATTAGTACATACCTTAGTAGAGATGCATGGAGGAAGAGTTGAAGCATTTAGTGAAGGAATCGGAAAAGGAAGTACATTTGTTGTTCGACTTCCTGCACTACAAACGGTAGAAGCGAGTTTGCCAAAAGATGATATGCAGGATCAAAGTATGAAACAAATTCGCACCCGAAGGCTACTCATTGTAGATGATAACATTGATTCAGCAGAAACACTTGCGATGTTACTTCGAATTCCAGGACATGAAATTCAAGTTGTTCATGATGGAATAAGTGCTTTAAAAATTGCGCGCACGTATCAACCAGAGGTAGTGATTCTCGATATTGGCTTGCCGCAGATGAATGGCTATGAAGTTGCGCTAAAATTGCGGGAAGAAGCTGGTTTAGAAAAAGTTGTTCTTATTGCAATGACTGGATATGGGCAGGAAGAAGATCGGAGACGCTCTCAGGAGGTTGGCATTAATCACCATTTGGTTAAGCCCATTGATTTTGACACCCTTCAACACGTTATTGACAACTCATCCTAGAGGGATTTGCTCTCTTCTACAGTAGCCTAGTTTTTCTTAATAATTTCCATATCTCATGACCTTGGTCATAAGCAGATACGCGGGTAAAGTAGGAACTGGTTTTTCTGCAGAGACAAAAAAAGAGATTGTCAAGAAACTTTCGCGATTGGCAACTGCTTCCTCTCCTTTCTTTGGTGATCCTCTGATAGGAAAGAGAAAGAACGGAATTACTTGGGTTCGTCCCTGGGTTGTCGGTGAAGTGGAATTTAGCGAATGGACTGCGGATGGAAAGCTTCGGCACCCTTCTTTTAAGGGGCTACGAGCCGATAAAGAATCTTACGATATTCAACGAGAATATGAAGAAGAGGTTACAAAAGAAGTGGTCACAAAAAAAGTAAAACATCGTCCTCGTCAAAGTCCCGTGCAAGTTGAAGGTATTGAGATTACTCATCCAGATCGAATCGTATTTCCAGAAAGTACGATCACTAAACTTGATCTTGCCCACTATTATCAAAAAGTTGAAAGATGGATTTTGCCCTACGTTAAAAACCGTCCTTTGGTATTGGTGCGCTGCCCCGAAGGTTCTGCAGAGTGTTTTTTTCAAAAACACGCAACTCAGAGCATTCCTAAATTCATTCCGAGAGTAATAATCCAGGAAGCAAGATCCAGGAAGGAGTATATGTATGTTAATCAACTAAAACATCTTATCGCGTTGGTTCAACTGAATGTTCTTGAGTTTCATATCTGGGGAGCAAATATAAAAGACACGGAGCACCCAGACACTCTTGTCTTTGATATTGATCCCGGTCCAGATGTGCCGTGGCAGAAGACCGTTGCTACAGCTCATCTCCTACGAAAGGAGCTACAAAAGATTAAGTTGCAATCATTTCTTAAATGCACCGGAGGGAAGGGGCTTCATGTGGTCGTTCCTGTTTCGTTTGAAGGGAGTTGGAAGCAGTGTAAGCTATTTTGTAAGACAATTGCAGAGAAGATCGTTGCTATAGACCCCACACTTTATACCACGCAGCTTTCTAAAGCAAAACGCGTAGATAAAATATTTATTGATTATTTAAGAAATGCCGCAGGGGCCACAAGTATCGCCCCCTATTCTGTTCGCGCCAGAGCAGATACTCCTCTATCGATACCGCTTCGTTGGAGTGAAAAAATTCCATCTTCATCTTTTTTTACAATGAAGAAAGCTCTGTTGCGTATGCAACAGAGAAAAGACCCATGGCGAGGATATTTTACATTAAAGCAGACCATAAAAATGAGCTGAAATATATAAATGTTCAACCTATAAGACTTTATGTTCGTTCATGAAGTGTGCAGCAGGTGTGTGGGGTTTTCTGATTACACTTATTCTGCCATTTGATTCCATATAGGAGCTCTCTACTTCACTCTCGCTTCGTACTCCCTGTTGTCTGAGTTCAGCAAGAAGCTGTTCTTTTGTCAGCATTTCTTTTTCCAGATTTGTTTTATGAATTATTCCGTTGTTTATAAGCATGAGTGGACGCGGATGGATAAGATGGTTAAAAAAAGAAAACTTTGCAGCAAGAACATCTAAGGTAAAGTTCCAAAAAACAATGGTTGCTACGAGAATGAGTCCCGCCGTAATTGATCGGTAATTGTTTGACATCGCATTTTGCGCAGCATCCGCAATCAACAGCATCATTAGCAGATCGGGAATACTAAGAGTCCCTGCTTCTCGTTTTAGGAGTGAACGAAGAATAAAGAAGATTACCAGGTAGACAATGCTTCCCCGAACCACGATTTCCAATACCCCTGGGTCAGGTATAAAAAGTTCATGAAGATCCATTTTCCAATCTGAACTTAAGAAGATCGTTAAGGTTAGGTACAGCCCCGCATAAGAAACAGTAAAAAGAGAATCGGGATCGGTATTCCAATTAACCAAAGGAGAATCCATCCAATTCTTCCCTGCTCATTTGTATTGGCCATGTCAGAATGTTGAAAAGATATCGGTTGTTTTTTCATGTGAAACTCCTTATTCAATGACAAACTAACGGTTAGCGGTTTGTGGAGATGCAATAAGAAAGGCCCACGCAAGAGCCTTCCTTGTGCAAACAAAAATCACTTAGGACAGTTCAGCGAGGAGATCGCTAATTTCCCTTTTCTTCTCAACTTTGGTTTCCCCATTGAGAAGACCGACATAATTCGTATTTGGTCCATAATAATTTTTCATTGCTGCTTCGTCCTTGTCTAGTTTTAAGCCAACAAGTGAAGCTCCGGCAAATGCTCCTTCCGTTCTTGTGTAGGCGACTATACCTCGAACATTTGTATCCCAACTTCGTTCGAAGTTTCCCGCAACAACACTCGCATCTGCACCAACAGTAAATTTACCGCGTTGCAAGGCTTTCTTTGCTTCTTCATCAAGGAGAAACAAAACCACATCGGTGGATTTTCCGCCGATTTGTGCACCTAAGCTTCCACCGGCAACCTCTACAAACGCTGGCGCTGTCCAATCAGTTCCTGTTCTGCATGTCGCAACTCCATTTCCATGGGTTCCCCCAACAACCAGTGCAGCGGTTATTACTTTAGGAATGATCACCACGCATTTAGCATTATTAGTAATCTCTGTGGGGACACGTTTTGTAGAATCCTTTACTAGAGCACGAAAAACTTCGGTTCCTGTTTGAATCGTTGTTTGTGCTTCTTTCAATTCATCTTGGTCGGTGATGCGTGCGCGGTCCGTATGTTCTTTTGCAGATCCGTATTTGGACTTGTTTTCCTTAGAGGAAGTAGTTTGCCAGGTACCATCATCTCCAGTTGCTCCCAGTTGAGCATCTCTTTCACCAGTTTCACTCGGTGGATTAGAGTGTGTGGTGTCTGCAAAAGAGGTGTTTTCAATTCCAAAAAGAAGTAGGCTTAATCCAACGATCTTTAAACTTTGTGGTTTCATAGTATCTCCCAACAATAATGTTCAGCTAAATAGTAAATAGGTAATGCTAAAAATACCTAACCCAGAGAGGAAACACTCCCTATGATGTTCGTCATGAGGTTTTATCAAGATTTGAAGTGATCATGATGGAGATCATGAAATATGAGTTTCTTCGATGAACGCTCTATGAAACTACTTGAATTCGGAAGTGATTCAGACTAAGAGGCAAGAGAGAAAAATAAGGGAGGATCAAATGTCCACAAATATTCAGATATTAGCGCTTGCAGGAAGCACGAGGAGGGAATCATATAACAAAAAATTGATTCGTGTGGCTGCATCGCTCTTACGTGAAACTGGAGTAGAGGTTACCGAGATTGATCTTCGTGACTATCCGATGCCACTCTATGATGGAGATCTCGAACAACAAGAGGGGATTACCCCAAATGGAAAAAAACTAAAGGAACTTTTTAAATCTCACCAAGGACTGCTCATCTCAAGTCCGGAGTATAATAGCTCCATCTCTGGTGTTTTAAAAAATGCACTTGACTGGGTATCCCGGCCAGAAAAAGGGGAACCCTCCTTGGTTGCTTTCTCAGGAAAGATCTCGACCCTTCTCAGCGCCTCTCCAGGGGCGCTTGGTGGTTTGCGGGGATTGGTGCATCTTCGTCAGATACTAGGAAATATTGGAGTTATCGTTCTTCCAGAGCAGTATGCCCTTGGAAAAGCAAACGAGATGTTTGGTCCTAATGGGGAGCTTACTGATGTTTCTCAAAAGGAAAAGCTTTCTAATGTGGTGAAACGATTAGGAGAGATACTCAATAGACTCTCTCAAAAGTAGATAAGCGATACTTGACCGATTTGCCAGAGAGCAGTATTAGGGAGAACATAAGACTGAGCAGGAAGTATCACGACAGTCGTTATTTTATTTATGACTCGAGGAAAACGGAGAAATCAAAGTCGGAAATGTCTACTGGTGTGGGCATGTATACTCCTTTTTGTGGGGGTAGCGAGTGCAGGACATTTCCATTTTGGAGCCTTTGGCGACCCAGTAGTAGCCTCAGAAAATACCGACCACGACTCTCTTCCAACTTGTTTTACCTGTTCTCTTCGTGCAGGAAGCTCTACAATTTTACTTTCTGCTGCGAGCTTTTTTTCTGTAAGCGAAACCTCTCTTGATCGGCATCTTATTGAGCAAAGAGACATTCTTCCCCAGGCGCTCTGGCTTGTTTCAAGTTCCCCTCGAAGCCCTCCCCAGTAATATCGATTGTCGTATTTTCTGTAATTCGTAGCGTAAAAACGAGTAGAAACCAGAATTTCTTCTCGTTTTCGAACCGTAATCAATTAGAAAAGAGGGATTTTTATGCAAAGAAAAATTGCATTGATCGGGATACTTATCTCTATTTTTTATTTGCCAAGCTTTAGTGTGGCTGAAAATGTTGACTTAAAAGAGCTTTCACAGAGCATCCAAGAGCTAAAAAGCCTCGTGGTGTCGCTCCAAAGCACTGTTACCAAACAGCAGTCTGCGATCGAGGCATTACAGAGTGAAAATCGTTCACTTCGGAACACCGTAGCGATATCTCCGCCATCACCGAACTCTCAAGTTTCCGATACGCCGCCTGTTGCTTCAACAACCTCCACCACTTCCAAAGGGACGTATCTTCCTGAGATTGGTGTCATCGCTGATATCGTAGGGTTTTCTACAGAGAGCAAAGAAGATGGGGAGGGGAATGATAAAGTCAGTGTGCGTGATCTTGAGATCGTGTTTGGGCACGATATCGATCCCTATGCTCGATTAGATGCTACGGTTGTTTTTTCTGATACTGAAGATCCGGAGCTTGAAGAGGCGTATGCAACTTTTTGGGACTTACCGCTCGATACAAAACTTCGCTTGGGAAGACTTAAGCCAAAGATTGGGCAAGCAGCAGCGATTCACCGTGATTCTTTGGATACGGTAGATGTTCCTGTTGTTGTTCAACGCTATTTTGGAGCCGAGGGGTTTTCGAAATCAGGAGTCGAACTGAGCGGATATACCCCATTGGCATCAGATTTCTTTACCCAAGAGGTTCTCCTCGGCGTGATTGAAGGGGGAAATGGTGAGGAAGGCCAGCTCTTTGGTGATGCACGACGAATTCCAACTTTCTATGCGAGGCTTCGTCACGGTGTGGAGATATCTGATACCACCAACTTTGACCTTGGACTTAATTGGCTCAATGGTTCTACGGACGATGATAGTGGTCGAGAAGCAAATGCTGTTGGAGCGGATTTTGTATTAACACACTTTGTTACTCCCCGAAGTAAATTCAAGCTCCAAAGTGAGTTTTATATGGTCGATCGTGACCGATCCTCTGAAGAAGAGAGCTCCGCCGAGGAGGAAGGAGTTTCATACCTCGATGAGGATCGACCATGGGGGTACTATGTTCTTGCGGACTATCGTCTCAATGAGCGCTGGGCGCTGGGCACTCGCTGGGATTGGGTACAGCCCATCGCAAGTGAGTTGACTCTAGATCGTGAAGATGAACAGGCCATCGCCGGATATATGACGTTCTACCAGAGCGAGTTTTCAAGATGGCGCCTTCAGTATCAGCACGCGCTGTTGATAGATGATTCAACTGATGATCGGCTGTATCTACAAGCTACGTTTGCTATCGGAACCCACAAACACCAATTACAATAGGAGAAGAAGATGAAAAAATTACTATCTATCACAATGGGAATAGCTATTTTCTGGCCGGTTATGTGTTTCGCAGAGGGATCAGTTCGGGTGGTAACGACGCTTTCCAGCTATGCAGATATTGCAAAAACCATAGGAGGAGAAAGGGTCGAGGTGTTTTCGGTAGCGTCTCCGAAATTTAATCCTCATTTTATCGAACCACGACCAAGTGATGTGTTGAAGTTGAAAAAGGCTGATTTATTTCTCCACAGTGGATTAGATCTTGAAGCTTGGCGGGGGCCGTTGCTGGACGCTGCTGCAAAATCTGAGTTTCGTGTTGGAGGAGAAAAACAGCTTGATCTCTCTGAAGGGATCCCACTTTTAGAAGTCCCTAATGGGCAGGTGAGTCGAGCAGAGGGGGATATTCACCAGTTTGGAAATCCTCATTATTGGATAGACCCAAGAAATGGACTGATTATTGCCCGACATATTATGGAGAAGCTTTGCAAAATTGATCCATCGGGGAAATCAATCTATACGGAAAACTTTCAACAATTCGAACAAAAACTTCAGACAAAAATCAATGAATGGCAAGCAAAAATAAAGCCGGTGAAAGGAAGTTTTATCATCGGGTACCACAATGAATGGCCATACTTGATGCAGTTTCTTGGGTTAAAGATGGAGAAGTTTATTGAACCCAAGCCAGGGATTCCTCCTGGCCCTCAACACCTTCAGGGGTTAGTGGAGTACATGCACAATCAAAGGGTTAAGGCAGTCGTGCAGACTTCATACTATTCTCCAGAAGCAGGGAATTACTTGGAGAAGCAGGGAGGGATAAAAGTGATCTCACTCTGTCAAAATGTCCAAGAAACCGCAGAGTGTCCAGATTACATCAGTATGATTGACGATGCGGTGAAACAACTTCTGGGAGCACTCTCCTAATGGCTGAATTTCTTGAATTAATGATTAAACCGTTTCTTGCTTGTGTTATCTTAACCGGAATTCATGCGTACCTTGGCGTGCATGTAATCGAGCGAGGAGTCATTTTTGTTGATCTTGCGCTGGCACAAATTGCCGCTCTTGGCAGCACGATTGGTTTTCTTCTTGGTTACGGTTTGCACTCACATGGGGGGTATCTCGTTTCATTGTCTTTTACAATGATCGGAGCACTTGTCTTCTCTCTCACTCGAAGGAAAAAGCCTGTGGTGCCTCAGGAAGCCATCATCGGCATCACCTACGCAGTAGCGGCGGCCGCCTCAATTCTTATTCTCAGCGGAGCCGCGGAAGGAGGAGAAGAGTTAAAGAGTCTTATGGTTGGTCATCTTTTGTTTATTGACTGGCCAGAGATTGCAAATATCGCTGTTATATACTCGATAATCGGAGCGCTTCATTTTTTTTACCGAAAACAGTTCTTACTCATCTCAACTTCTCCGGAGGAGGCATATTCACGTGGAATGAGAGTTCATCTGTGGGATTTTTTCTTTTATGCTTCTTTTGGATTTGTAGTTACGAGTTCTGTTGAAGTTGCAGGGGTGCTTCTTGTTTTTTCGTTTCTTGTGGTGCCTGCTGTTTGTGGAGCGCTCCTTTCAGATACACTGACGAGACGAATAATACTGGGATGGGCTATCGGGCTTATCGTCAGTGTGCTTGGAATAACGTTTTCTTATCTTTTTGATTTGCCGACGGGGGCTACCGTGGTGTGCGTATTTGGAATTGCCGTTCCGCTCTCTGCAAGCGCACGTTTTTTTACCTCCCATGCGTGAAGAGCTACCCGTTTCCTCGAAGACAGGAGGAATAAAAATATCAACTAGCGGCGATTATTAAATGATCTACGTCCGCCGTCATTTCCTCGTGGCTCTTCTGATGGTGGGCGAGCACGATCCACTTTTAGTGTTCGGCCTTCGTATTCAGTTCCATTCAAAGCTTGCATTGCATTCTCTGCGCCACCTTCGTCCATTTCAACAAAGGCATACCCTTTGGATCGGTTCGACATCTTATCTTTAATGATACGAACGCTGCTTACGCTTCCATATGGTTCCAAAAGTTTCTGTAGCCCCTCTTCTGTAGTAGAAAAGGGCAGATTTCCAACATATAAAGTGTCCATTTTATTTTCCTCCAAATAGTTATTTTTTAAGGGTGAATCACGATACGAACTTATTGATAGTGGTTAGATAGTTGGTGATAAAAGAGAATTGAATAAATGGCAGTTTGGTAACACGTAGAGTTAGACAACAATTAGGCAAGTAGATGTGTAAGGCAGATAAAACATTTTTTCAGAAACAATACTAAACAGGTTGATTATATCAAGGTTTCGTGATGTTGGCAATATTGGCAAGGGAAAAGAAAATCGCCGCTAATCTCTAGCGTTTATTAGAGAAATTGCTTATCACTATTTTTTAGAGATGATTCAATTTCAATTTTTTCATAACTCTAGACGGAGCTCAATGGCAAGTAGAGTATACGAAAATCTCTGGGATCGTAGCCTTTTGTATTTCGCAGCAAGTATTGTTGGACTGATTTTCTTTCAGGGATGTGTTCTTTTTGTTCCGGCAGTGAGCAAGATGAAGGCAAAAGAGGGAGAATCTACCGTCGCTACTTCCGTGTACCCTGTTTCAGCAGTGCGTGGACATCCTCAAAACGCTCCTCCAAAAGCAGTTCGTGATCCACTTGTGGAGCGCCTTACTCGAGCACTTTATCATCGTGAACCGGTAAAGCGAGTACACGCCGCTTCCTCGCTTGGGATGCTCGGTGGGCGAGCGCGAAGTGCAGTTCCGGCGCTTATTGAAAAACTTGCTGACAAAGAGAAATGGGTGCGGCGCTGCGCAGCTCAAGCACTTGGAAAGATCGGTGATAAACGAGCCCTTCGTCCCTTGGAGCAAGCGCGCGGGGATCGTGACCAATACGTTGCCTACTCCGCTGGTAAGGCTGTAATAAAACTCCGAGCGATTAATTAGATAAATTGCGATTGCAGAAGGAATTGATCTTGACGGGATGCTGACAAGCCAGCTACGGTATTTGCTGCGCATCACTTTATTCACGCTAAAGGGGAGTGGAACATGAGTTGGTGGCTTTGGACGGTTGTTGGATTTTTATTACTTGCTGCAGAGGTATTTTTTCCTACCGGATTTTTTCTTTTCATCTTTGGTATCGGGGCACTTACCGTAGCGTTCTGTGTGTGGCTTGGTGTGGCCGATCTTATGTGGATTCAGTTATGCATCATGGCAGGAAGCAGCGTTCTTCAAGCGGTGTTTTTTCGTAAGCATATGATGAAGATGATCGTCTCAAATAGTAAAGGTTCTGGAAGTGAGATCGTGGGTTCTGAAGTGCTCGTGCTTGAAGAGATAGAGGTGCATGGAGAAGGAAAAGGAGAGCTGAGCGGCGCGATGTGGCGAGTTAAGAATATTGGTTCGTCGCCTCTAAAGTCTGGCAAGCGATATCGGGTGGAGCAAGTTGATGGGCTCACTTTATGTGTTTCTGGATGAGAGCCTTAATAGGATGAAGATAAGAATGAGAGGAGAAGAGCAATGACAGGCGGAGCAGTCTTTGGGTTATTTTTAGTTGTTGTTGTAGTTGTCGCTATTATTAAGACCGCAGTTGTTGTGCCACAACAAAGTGCCTTTGTGGTTCAGAGACTTGGAAAATATGACCGCACGCTTCATGCGGGATTTCATATCCTCATCCCGTTTATTGATTCTATCGCCTATCGTCACACCTTAAAAGAACAAGCGATCGATATTCCAGAACAGATCTGTATCACCAGTGACAATGTGCAGGTGGCAGTAGATGGTATTGTGTATCTTAAAGTTGTCGACCCGGAACGGGGATCTTACGGAATTTCTGACTATGAGTTTGCCATTACGCAACTTGCCCAAACAACGCTACGAAGTGAGATTGGAAAAATTGAACTCGATCGAACTTTTGAAGCTCGCGCTGCAGTAAACGCCTCTATTGTTCAGGAAGTTGATAAAGCCTCTGAAGCATGGGGGGTTAAAGTTTTTCGCTATGAGATAAAAAACATCACCCCTCCCGCTGATGTGCTTGCGGCGATGGAGAAGCAGATGCGGGCAGAGAGAGAAAAACGAGCATCGATCTTGCAATCAGAAGGAGATCGAGAGGCAAAGATTAACGCTGCAGAAGGTGACAAGCAACGCGCGATTAAAGAATCTGAAGCAAAGAAGCAATCACAAATAAACGAAGCACAGGGAGAGGCCGAAGCGATCCTCTCTGTTGCTACGGCTACCGCAGAAGGTCTGCGACAAGTGGCAATTGCGCTGACGGCAAGTGGGGGTGAAGAGGCGATGAAATTACGAATTGCTGAACAATACATCGCTGAATTTGGAAAACTCGCTAAGCATGGAAATACCTTTGTTGTGCCCGCAAATCTCTCAGACATCAGTGCCATGATCGCTTTGGCGGGAGGGATGCTTAAGAAGGATGAGGCAACTATTCCTGCAAAGAGAATGTAGTTCTTAAGAAGAGAGTCCGGTGCTATTTTCCAAAAAGCTGTAAGAATACAGAGATCATAAAAAGCACAATAATAATAATCTCCAAAATCTCCATTCGCCGTGCGGAGGCTGCCGCCTCCATTTGGGTGTAGATATCTTTAATCACGGCAAGTTTTCTGAGAATAGTCGCATCACGTTCCTCAAGATGAAAGCTCTTTGATGCAAGTTGGTAGAGACGAGCGAGGTAGTGATCACCTACGAGTTTTAATGAATTATTAATTGCTTCAAAGAGTAATACACTATCAAGTTGTAAGTGGCCGATTCTTTGTAGTGCCGACTGCGAAGGGGAGCTGATAGTCAGAATCGTTCGAGCTTCCTCCATATCTTGATCAAGTTGCTCATCAAGGAGACGAATCTCAAGAAGCTCCACATTGGCAAACTCAAGAACCGCGCGCACGGCAGGTTCCTCAGGGCCAAGAAGGAGGGCAGCATTCCAATCTACGACGACAAAATCTTTTGAACTATAGGCAGTTTGATACGAAAGTGCTTCGGAGACCTCTTTTTCTGAAAGATCTCCTGGTTCAGAACGAAGCATTTGTGCAAGAGCGATTCGTTCCTTGGTAATGATGTCACGGACAGAATCATTCGCAGCGGTGCGTGAGATCTCCCAGATCACATAGTCCTCAAGCGACTCGCGAATTTTGGGACGTTCAATCCCAGAAGAGATGGTCTCAACGAGAGCATGAGCGATCTGTCGAGCGTTTGTTCGCAGCGATTCATCGTTATCAATAAGTGTAGCAAAGGTAACAAGCTCAGAGAAGTTCACTTTTCTTAAGGGAAAAGAAAAAGTTACCGAGAGAGCACCAAAATCATAGAGGGTTAGTTCGACATCTGGAGCGCTTTTAAACTCTCCAATGGCAAAAGGAAAGCTTGCCTGAATAATTCTCAGCGGGGGTGGATCGTATTCAAACTCTTCTGGGGTGCGGTGATTTGCTTTGAAGCGGAGCCTCTCGGTAGGAAGGGAACAAAGTTTTTCGCAGTGTTCGATATCAATTGCATACCCCACATCAAGAACGTAGAGCACGTAACAAGCGCCATGTTCCACAATGATGTTGCTTTCGATCACGGGCAAAGACCTGATGTTATTGAAAAAGATATCACTGTAATGACGGGGGTGTTCTTAACACAATCTGTCGTTTACACCAAGTAAGGCTCGGGTATTATATAGAAGCTCTAACAAAATGAAAACGCCTGTCGTGGGGGGGGGGCGCGCAACAACAACGAAAAATTTAAAAGGTGGGGTTTTGGTTGGGTGGG
>CAZDIO010000047.1:0-6491 GCA_964505555.1 uncultured Bdellovibrionales bacterium | reverse complement strand
CACGATCACCCTCTATGGAACCACCACTGGCTCCACCCAAGCCGTTCATCAGATCCCAGCCACCGGCTCGATAAAGCTTCCTCTCCACGACTCCACCCAATTTCAAACCTCTCCCGATACCTACGGAGTTGTCTCTCTCTCCTCCACCCAACCAGGCATCGCATTCTCCGATCTCCTCAGAGTTCACTACTCACAACCAAACCTCATCGACTTCGTTAACCCAAGCACCCTACGATAACTGCAAAGTCCTAAACTTCAGCTTAGTCTTAGCCATGAGCTTGATCTCAAACTCATCCCTAGGCTCTCCCTAATCAACCCCTCCCTTTTCTGTCACTACGAGGCGCAAGCACTGACGGGTCACGCCCCTCTTTGTCGTTGCGAGCCGGGAGGCCCGGCCGCCGGGCGAAGCGAAGCAATCTCGAACCCTCATATGTAGTATGAGATTGCTTCGCTTCGCTCGCAACGACAGGCGTTCTCTTTTTGCTACCGCTTAAAACTGTTCATCTGGTTTAAAGAGTATAGCAAAAACTATAAACTCTGACTCTCCCTCTCCTGCTCCGTTGCTTCCCTGCGCTGTTCATAAAAAAATATGCTGATAGCGGCTACCCGCCTTCTTTTTATTTAATAGAGCAGGAGAGGGGGAGAGAAGGAGTTTGTTGTTTCTCTTATGCTCTTTCCAAAACCTTCGCAATCAACGGCGCCCAATGTAGTGCTTCAGAAACACTCGTTTCAAAAGCTGGAAGGGCCCAATTATCCTGCTCTACAAAGAACACCCTTTCACCAAATGGCTTTCGAATCTTCTCGATGATCCCATCAGCAATAAGTCCTTTTGCCGCTACCGGCAGAGGATGACCCCAGCGGGTAATACGAATTTCAGCCACTTGCTCCCTCTCCAACTTTAAGAGTGGAAGGATCTCCTCATTGATCTGTTTTTCAAACTCTTTACGATAACGCTCATAAGACTCTCCCGCATACAGTTCTGCACGCGCTCCATCATAAGGGAAGGCACGATAGAGGGTCAGAACCAGATTTGAAGATGAGGAATTAAGTGCATAGTTTGCAAATACAACATCGGTAACCTTTTGCTCTTCTGCAGCACCTCGCACATTACTACTATTTGAATTCCCCTTCCCCAAAAGATAGAGATCGTAGAACTTATCTTTCATTGTTCCCTTGAGAAGAACATTTGCCACAAGATAACTTCGGTAACGGAGCTTCGCGATCGCCTCTTGTCGTTCCGGTTCAATACCCTGAAGTATTTTTGAAACTACAAATTTCGGGCAAGAAAGCACCGCCGTCTTTGCGCGCAATCCTTGCACTACTCCCGCAGAATCTAAGTAAGAAACCAACACCCCTTGAGAATCAACTTTCACATCAAAAACGATAGAGCTTGGTTTTAAAGAATTTTCCGGAAGTGTCTTTGCAAGTTTCACAAACAGCGCCTCCGTAACAGCGCTATTTCCTCCGGGAAGAACGACAATCTCTCCAAACTCTGCCGCATAAAAATTAATCCCCGACGCCGCGCTAATCTCAGACATTGACGCTGCAAACGAAGAATAGCAGTAATGCTCCATCGCCGTTTCAATAACGGCATCAAGCTTACCACCAACCATATTTTCTAATCGTTCTTTAAAGGAGAGCTGATCCAATCCCTTAATGTATGGCCACTGCTCGTTATCAACAACTGGAATATCTGGATAAGAGATACTCTCTCCTTCATTTACAGTTTGAAAATAACGTTTTAGAATCGCAGCTTGTCGGTTATATTCCGCGCTACGCTTTTCTTCCCAAAAATCGTAGCTAACACGCCCCTGAAGTTCATACGGCTCACGACCACTTTTTACCTTCCATTTTTTATCTATGCCAAGCTCAGCAGTAAATTTCCCAATTTCACTCTCTTCTTCGGGACGAACAAAATAGGCTGCTCCAATGGAGTAATCAATTCCACGCCACGATTGTCCCTGAGGATTTCCACCGAAACGGTGGGCTTGCTCAAGAATTATTGGGTTATGTTTTCGCAAAAGATATGCCGTTGTAAGACCACCTAAACCTCCGCCAATGATACAGAGGTCAACTTCATGTGGAGGGACGTTGCTCCCACTGGGAAGATACGCTCCTTTATTCCATAAAACTGCGTGTGCTCGCTCCGGCAAGTCACCAAAAAATATATGCGGGGCTTCTTCTTGTAATGTTCGATCGATCGGATTTGATGAACGAAGAAATTCCTCTTCGGCAGCACCATACTTTTTACGATCTGCCTCTTCCTCTGCAAAAGCTTCGATGGTGGGCAATAAATAGAGTGCAAGAGTTCCGGTAGTAAGAACCTGGAGCGCTTCTCTTCTCGTATACACTGTTTTTGACATAAAACTGTCCCCCTTCGACCCTTACTGAAAGCACCAAACTCCGAAAGATTATTACACCAAATGGCAATTTTTCACCTATACACAAAATACCGATTATTGAGCCTCTTTTGGGGCTTAAAAATAATGTGCTGGAACGCCTGGTTGTCTTGGCAAAAAATTGCGGGGAACCCTTCCTTTGGTTCCAATGTCTGAACACCCTCTATTTGCAAATGGTATAGTTGTTGCATACTTAATGAGTGGTTCTTATTGTGATTTGATTCTATAGCGGGGTTTCGCTGTCCTAAGAGGGCCTAATAAAGCGCTCTGGGGTGGCGATAAATTAAGGGTTCTATTCGTGCTTAGATTACCACTAAGATTCTTACTCGTTCTTTTTCTCCTCTCCATTCTTGCGTTTACTCCTCGAAGTGTCTTTGCTCAAGGAACTCCTTACTCTCGTTCTTTTTCTAGCTATCTTGGCGGTTCCAGTAATGGCGTGGCCACTGCCACAGGCGATGATTTTATTCGAGATATCACTACAGACAGTTCTGGAAATATCTATATTACCGGTGGAACCTCTTCACCAAACTTTCCAACCACCGCAGGAGTATACGATCAAACTTTTTCAAGTGGTGGAAACAGCACCGGCTCACATGGTGCGATGGATATATTTGTTGCAAAGCTCACCTCGAGCGGGCAGATCGTATGGTCAACTTTTATTGGTGGACCAAACTATGACCGTGCATACGCAATTGAAGTCTATGAAGTGGGTGGTGTCGTTCAAGCAGTCTATATCGGCGGAAGAGCTGGAAATGGGTTTCCTACAACCAGCGGAGTAGTCCAACCAAATTTTGGTGATGACTTATATAACACCAACGCAGGCTACGGCAAACAAGACGGTTTCATTGTAAAACTAAAGCCAGACGGAAGTGGATTGCTTTGGTCTACCTACTTTGGAGCAGATGATGGGAGCTTTTTTCGCGACATCGCAGTAGATGCACAAGGAAACGTATATGGTGCTCTGACACAAGTATCTCGCCCAAACCCTCACGTTGGCTCCTCTGCTTTTGACACCACACTGTCTGGAGCGACCGATGCGGTTATCACAAAGATCTTAGCAAACGGCACTCTCGGCTGGGCCACATACTTGGGAGGCTCCAATGACGATTTAGATACCCCTTCAATTCGAGTCGATAGCACAGGAGTGTATGTTATTGGAGGAACACACTCTAGTGATGCGCCGACAAGTTCAAATGCGTATGACTCCACTTTTAATGGTGGAGTAAGCGATCTCTATATAGGGAAACTTAGTCCAAACGGTCAGCAACTTCTGTATGGCACATTTTTAGGCGGAGCAGTTACGGAGTTTACTGAAACTCATGGCTTAGCTCTTGATTCTCAAGGCCAAGTGTATGTTGGCTTTACTACCAACTCCTCAAATATGCCTATTGTAGCTGGCGCTTTTCAGGGCTCGTATGCAGGAGGAGTCAATACTGGTGGTGCAGGAAGTGGGAGCAACTACATGGGAGATGGATACGTTGCTAAACTTTCAGCCAATGGCTCACAGCTACTCGCGAGCACCTATCTTGGAGGAACTGATGGCGAAGGCATTGAAGGTGTTTCGGTCGACGCTCAAGGGAATGTGTATGTCAGTGGCGCCACCTATTCAAATAACTTTCCCACAGCAAATCCGTTTCAAGCCACAAAGAGTGGAAATGCTGATTTTTTTGGATCTAAATTCTCTCCAAACTTAAATCAACTTCTCTTTAGCACCTATTACGGAGGAAGCTCTGTAGATTTTAATCGCTCCTCTTATGCCGATAGTGTTGGTGCCTTTTATTTAGTTGGTCACACAACCTCAAATAACTGGCCTGTAACAGCGGGAACAGCAGATACGACTTATAATGCAGGCGATGATGCAGCGATTGTAAAATTCTCACCATCAGGAGGAAGCAGTTCAAGTACAACAACCAGTAGTAGCTCATCGACTACAAGCTCCTCTACCAGCAGCACTGTTTCTTCAAGTAGCTCCTCTCTTTCTTCAACAAGCTCTTCAACACTTTCAAGCAGCTCATCAACAACAAGTTCTTCCGTAAGCTCAACGAGCGTTTCTTCTTCAAGCTCATCATCAGCAAGCTCCACCAGCTCAATTCCACCTTCTGCAGGAAATCCGGCTCCAACGATTGGTGTAAACGTTGTGGTCAGTAGAACAAGTGGTACTTCACCGCTAGGAATTCTCTTTGATGCTTCTGGAACCGTGTATCAAAACGACTCCACGGTAAAACCATTTCATGACCTCGATTTTAGTTGGAATTTTGGCGATCAAACTGCTTCCTTTGTAAACCGGCCCGATCTCAACGCAAATCAAGGAAAAGGTGCAATTGCTGCACACGTCTTTGAACTTCCAAGTGGAGTAACTTCCAAAAACTACACGGTCACACTAACCATCAAAGATCCCTCTGGCCGTGCTTCAACAAAAACATTTACACAACAAATTGCAGTAAGCGCCTTCTCAGGGACAACCTACTACGTGTCAAATGCTGGTGCCGATACCAATAACGGCTTGACACCTGCAAGCGCGTTTAACAGCTACCAGAAGGGGATCTCAATGCTCTTTGCGGCAAATGGCCCGCGTCGAGTCCTCTTTAAACGTGGTGAGATATTTTCAAATAGCACCTCTTTTGCGGGCTCGGCAGGTCCAGCTAATAAAACAGGACCATTTATTATCGGTGCATATTTTCACACAAGTGGTGCTGACGATTCAAGTAAACCAAAACCATTTATTAAAACCACAAACAGCGCGATCCCATTGGGTCTAAAGCCAACCCTCATTGATGCTCGTGTCATCGATATTGTCTTTGAAGGCCCTCGGGGCACCGGTGTTGCTGCTGGAAACGCCGTCAACCCAGGAACAAATTTTCTCTTCCTCCGTTCGCAGATCTCTCGGCACATTACTGGGGTGTCACAAGGTGGTTCGCTGACCATGAATAACATTTTTGCTGACTCCGCATTTATCGATAACTCTGATTACGGAGCGTACTACGGCCCTACGGGAACTACGATTACCGCTCCAGCAACAGAACATATTGCATTTCTTGCAAATAAATTTGATACCTTTAATACAAAAGAGAGCATGCTCCGTACGTACCTCTCTCGTTCACTTATTTCTGGAAATGAGTTTCGAGGAAATACCTTCCGCGCCTGTTTAATAAAGTTTGTGGGTATGCAAGGTTCACTTCGATCTGAGTTTACTATTATCTCAGACAACACTTTTTACCATACCGCTGGTGCCGCAGACACAATGCTCTGTCTTGGATCGGGAGATGCTGGAAAGTTCACCTTTACGGAGAACATCCTCATTGAACGAAATGTTTGGGATGCTACCGGTGTAACCGTTAGAAAAAAAGCAATCGGCTCACTTCAAGCAAACAAGATCACCTTAAGGAATAATAAATTCCTTGGCGGCTTTAACTCAGCGATTGGTCTCGGAAGCGATATTCTTGGCCACACCGGATGGGATCAATGGAAGATTTACAACAACACCTATTATCGAAATCAAACTGGAGACTCAGCTTTCCTCCAAGCACGTTCAAACACGCAACCAACACTTGTTACAAACCTCTCTCTTCAAAATAATATCGTCTCAATAACAAGCCCCTCTGGAGTCGTTCGTGTTATTGATGCACCCGACACTCAGGTATCCCAGATCCAAGATGTTAATAACATTTGGCACACGCCAAACCGTTCACAAGTATTAAATATTGGTGGAACTTTATATAGTTACACAAACTGGTTTAATGGCGGAAAAGGAGCGGGAACTTCGATCGTAGATCCGCTGCTTATAGATCCCGACAATGGAGATCTACGACTCTCCGTAAATAGCTCAAATGCAATTGATCACGGTTCTGTTGTCTCGGTACATGAAGACGCTGGTGGAGGTTTTCGTCCAGTCGGAGGAGGGTGGGATATCGGGGCGTATGAGTTTGGTTCGGGGAGCGGAGGGGGAAGTTCTTCATCAAGTAGCTCCTCAAGTGCTCCGAGCGTTCCTCCTGGAACGAATCTGTTAGGAAATCCAGGTTTTGAAAGCGGCGCTGTGGTCTGGCAGAAGATCACCAGCGCCGGTCGAACGGTGGTCACCTCGCCGGTTCGAAG
>CAZDIO010000046.1:0-37165 GCA_964505555.1 uncultured Bdellovibrionales bacterium | reverse complement strand
TTGCGAGCGAAGCGAAGCAATCTCGAACCCTTGTAATATACGAGATTGCTTCGCTTCGCTCGCAAAGACAGGAAAAGCTGGTTCATTTGTTAGACTCTTATTCCTAATAATTTTCTTGTTAAAAAAGCCAAGTAACTTTTCCATACACCCCTTGCTCCACCTCTGAAGAAGCCCCACTTCCCTGTTCGAAGTGTCGTTTATCAAAAAGATTCTGACCAACGAGAGCAAACTCAAGACTCTCCAGTGCTTTCCATGCAAGGCGAATATCAGAAACAATATAACTTGAAACATGGGGCAGAGAGAGAGAATCAACATATCTCACATCAAAATCAAAATTCCATTGATCGCTTAAAGCCACCGAAGAAGCGAAAGAGGCCTGATGGTGAGGGCTATTCCCTTGAAGGGCAGCGATAGTAAGTGGATTTGCGATACTGTCTGGATCAAGTTCAAAACTCGTTTGAAGATAGGTATAGGTGCCCTTAAACTGCCACCATGAGGAAGCTTTCCAGGTTCCTGCAACCTCTACGCCATGCGTATCTCCTTCTGCCAAATTTCCCAGGGTGAGCCCTTCAGCGCTTACAAGATGATCATAGTTATTATAAAAAGTACTAATATCGATAAACACACTTGCGAAAGGAATGGCTCGATAGCCTACTTCATAGGCTACCAGAGATTCTGATTTTAATAAGTTATTTCCCACCAAGAATGGTGTTCCATCAGGGAATGTGATGCGAAGGTCATTTTCAAGACGAGATGGAGTACGAACAGCTTTTGAGATTTTTCCCCAAATGACATTATTTGTGGTAGCGCTCCATGTAAAACCAATGTCTGGCTGCACTTCTAAGCCACTAAAATCATTATGTTCAAGTTTTGCGCCTACCTGAAAGTCGAGTACCTTTTCTACTATTGCCCACTGGACCTTACTAAAGATAGCTCCTAAGGAAGAAACACGGTGTTTTGGCTCTAAGGCTAGGATCGGCGAATTTTCGAGTTCATCGCTGGTATAGCGGTAGGAAGCGCCATGGATGAATTGAAAAGCGTCATAGTGAAAAATATGATTCAGGTCGAATTCGAAAGTGTCTCTTTCCTCATTAAAGATAGAACTTTCAAAGTCAGAGTAATCGTAGAATGATTGAACGTTGAGTTGTGAATTGTTTGGAAGATTTTTTTCCCACTTTCCGATGATGCTATGTCCTTTCCCATGAACATCATCTGTTGCTGTGGGACCATCATGGTCCCCGTTATAAACCCCACCTTGGAGCATGAAGGTGCTGTCTTCTCCAACATTGCTATCAAGTCGAAAACCACCCTCTCCCTGATAGGAATCATCTTCACTTCCTTCTGCAAGGTATCCTTTGTCGCGATTATAATATTTTCCGTACACTCGATAGAGAGTATTGTTTGAAATTTCTCCTCCGTAACGAGCATTAAAAAATCCGCGCTCCTCACTTCCGCCTCCTGCGGTAACAAGCCCTCCTTTGGTATCCTTGGTATGTTTGGTGATAATGTTAATCACGCCATTGACGGCATTTGCTCCCCAGGTGCTTCCACCAGGTCCGCGAATGACTTCAATTCTTTCGACATCTTCTAAAAAGACATCCTTTGTTTCCCAGAGTACTCCTGAGAAAAGTGGATCATAAATGGTGCGGCCATCAATCATGACAAGCAGTTTGTTTGCCGCACGATTATTAAAACCACGCATTGTTACTGCCCATTTGTTCGCATCTACCCGGGCCACTTGGACTCCGGGTACTAGTCGCAGCGCTTCAGGGATGCTAGTTGCTCCACTTCGTTGAATATCTTCTGCCGTAAGAACAAAGACAGCAGCGGGAGTTTTTTTAATTGTTTCGGCGATCTTTGAAGCTGAGGTAATAGTCATATTTAAAAGATCTTCGATCTCAGTGCCTGCAATATCCACTTCTAGGGGACGTGGGGAATCTGCAAGAGCACTTCCTCCGGAGAAGAGAGAGATGAGGAGGAGTGCTTTACGGAGGTGCGCCTTGATCGAGCTCTTACAAAAAATATTGTGAGGAAAGAATAACGGTAGTGTGCTCATTGGAGAGGGCCTTTTTGGTTATGTGGGTTTATTTACTCTGATTTGTTTTTTGCTGTGCTGTTTTCCAGTGCGCGCAGGATTGCCGCAGGAAGTTTTTTAAGCTCCGTTTTTAAAATATAATCTATTGCTCCATTGTTGAGCATTGCCGCAGCGATTTCTCTATCATCATTTCCAGTTACAAAAATGAAAGGGATATCTGGGCGCAATGTTTTTGTGATTTTCAATGCTGATGATCCATCAAATGATGGGAGTGAAGAATCACTAAGAATTATGTCCGGAGGTGCATGTTCAAGTTCGTAACGGAGCGCAGCTTCAGACTGAACTGGTCGCAGCGTAAACTTAATATGTTCCCTTTTGAGCGCGTACTCAGTAAGCTCGATATCGTTCCGGTTATCTTCAACTATCAACAATTTTATGTACTGTTTGGTCATTGGAAGATAAATATCTTATGCAGAAGGAACAGAGGTTCGTATTGGGGTGTTGAGGAGGAGCCAATACATACCGAGAGAAGCTACGGAATCGACAAATTTGTTAAAATCTACCGGCTTAACAATGTAGCTATTGACCCCCAATTTCCAGCTCTCAATAAGATCTCGTTCCTCATTAGAAGAGGTTAAAACAACAACTGGAATGGGTTGGGTGCGCTCATTTTCTTTAATTGCTTTTAGTACTTCTCGTCCATCAACTTTGGGGAGCTTGAGATCAAGAAGAATAACTTTAGGGTTATTGTTAAGATCTCTTCCTGTAAAAGGACCAGTTGCAAACAGAAAATCAAGTGCGGCTTGACCATCAGATAATGTAAGTAAGTTGTTTGCGAGATTGTTTCGTTGTAATGCGCGCCTAGTTAATTCAGCGTCCCGTGAATTATCTTCGACGAGCAGAATCTCAACTATATCGAGGTTGTTCATATTCTCTCTCCTTGTTCGTTCATTGGAATTGTTAAAGAAAATACAGCACCGTGATCGATCTCACTTTCAGCTTGAACTTTTCCCCCATGCCGTTCAACGATGCGCTGCACAAGGGCAAGCCCCACCCCAGTTCCTTTAAATTCCTCCTCGGAGTGGAGCCTTTGAAAAACCCCAAAAAGTTTATTTTGAAAGCGGTTATCAAAACCAACACCGTTATCTTTTACACTATAGATATTGCAACCATTCGCCGTCTTTCCTTCAACTTCGATAACAGCGGTTTCCCTTTTTGAGGTAAACTTCAGTGCGTTTGAGATGAGATTGATTAGTACTTGGCGGATCATTCCGAGATCGCCGATCAGTGGAGGAAGATTGTTTACACGAAAAGTAACCTCTCTATGATTTTCTCTGCTTTGCAGGTCATGAAACACCTGCTTTGTAAGTTCGTTCATGTCAATTCTTGATTTTGCCATCTGTTGGCGACTCATTCGTGAGAATGCAAGAAGATCATCAATGAGGCAGCCCATTTTATGAACATCGTCACAGATAATCGTTAAAAGACGCTGTGCTTCGCTATTCAGAGAGTCTTTAAAATCTGCCAATAATATGTTGGAAAACCCCTCTATCGAACGCAGTGGTGCGCGAAGATCGTGAGAAACAGAATAGCTAAAACCTTCTAACTCTTTATTTGCAGCCTCAAGTTGTGAGGTTCTTTGGGTAACGCGTTGATCAAGTTCACGATTGTTCTCCTCCAATTGCACCATTTGTGCGGCAAGTTGTTTGTCTCGAAGTTGGATTTCTCCGAGCATGTGGTTAAATCCCTCGACCAAGTTTCCAAATTCATCATCCGACGCTTTTAATGCACGAACGGAATAATCGTTACTGCTTGTAATTGTCTGGATGCTTTCTTTGAGTTTTCTAATTGGGACCGTAAAGATCATTTGTAGCCATAATGCTAAGAGAAGAGAGATGATAATGCCAGCAAGTGCCGCAATCGAGGCAATGAGGATCATCGTATTTTTTCGGTCTCGAAGAGCTTTGAGATCCGAAATGAGATAGAGTCCGCCGATCTGATGTCCATCCATAATAATCGGATAAAACAAATGGTAATGCTGATCGCGAAATTCATCGTAAAGCTTTTCTTGTGGTAGGAGAGAGGGATTCATGCTCTCTCCTCGCCGGAGATAGTGTGCAAACAGGTTTCCATCAGCGGTAAAAAGATATGCGGCTTTAATAGAATCATCGACGTTAAAAGCTTGGAGAAGTTTGGTGGCATCTTCTCGATCGTCAAAGGTGATCGCAGAACTCGCATTGAAGCTAGCAAATTCGGCAATCATACTGGTGCGAGTACGTTTGAGTTCGCGATAACTTTTTGCATCATGAAAAGAAAATAAAAGAATTTCACCTGCAGCAATAATGCTTGCTACAAGAGTAATGACGATGACGAGTTTTGTTTTAATCGGTAACCGTTGCACAGAAAACATAAATATATTTAGTTTCAAATTGTACTTACCCGTGTTGACATCTCAGTCGTCGTGTACATTTCGTGCTACCCGTAACAGTCTGGAGCTTAGTTTTAATTGTGCTCTTCGAGCAGCGGCACGGCTGATATCAAAAACCACACGATCCCCTTCAACGAGAATGGTTATGATTCCCCCATGTTGTAAAAAATCTGGTGATTCTCCCACTGTGAGCACGCTTTGCCCCGTTGTCTTAGAGAGAATGCGATCGGTGTCAATTACTGGTGTGGCACTAATAAAGATCACATCGCATTGCAATGGATCAGGGAGTGAGTCAGGCAGAAGAAATGTTATTGTTAGCGGTCGACTGCGAATGTTTTCTGTTTGTAGCTGGGTCAGCGCCGCCCCAAACCGATCTGGACCAACGACACAAAGACGAATGCTCTTTGCCATTTGCTCCTCTTCTGAAGGCCATTCGATAAACTTAAGAAAATTAAAAACGAGTGATGCTTTGATCTGATATTCGAGACTGGGAAGAGTTTCTTCTGCTTTGCTGTAAGGGGAGTTATTGAGAAATAAGAGCATGAGTAAAAAAAAGGAGAAGCGATACGTACATTCAAACGGCAAAGTCTTCGTTGCTCTGGTGTGTGTTTTTGTTGTTGTCATTAGGGATTGTGCGAGTTGTGTTTGCTCATATTCTGATCGCCAATAATTTAGAAAGTACTAATTTCAAAGATAAGATGATATTTGTGAGAGAGGGTAACGAGAGCAATTATTTTTACGGGCAAACACGCAAAACATCTACGCCGGGGAGAATGATTTGCTTAATAGGGATCTCGAAGAGGAAAAGCTAATAAATGGAACGAAGATCTCATGGACTGGCCAATCAATACGGAATTCTGGTAAGGTTCTTGCCGGAGTAGTGGTTTCATGTAGGACAACTGAGAGGGATGATTGGCATGAGCCTTTGTGCGAGGGATAAAAAGTGAGATTTTGTGTTCTTGGGAGTGGGAGCAAAGGAAATGCAATTTTTATTGAGAGCTCAAACACTCGGGTGTTGATTGATTGTGGGTTTAGCGCACGAGAAGTCAGTTCACGTCTTACTTCTGTAGGTGTCCATGCGAGCTCGATAGCAGCGGTAGTTATTACTCATGAACACACCGACCATATAAAAGGACTTTCTGTTTTTGCACGAAAAATTCGTCCTGCGGTGTATGTAACTAAAAAGACACTTTATGCGGCGGGATTAACACGGGTGATTCCCCCTTCTCGCCTTTGTTATTTTCAAGTTGAAAAGAATTTTACCATTGGTAGATTACACTTTGAACCATTTCGAATCGAGCACGATGCAGAGGAGCCGGTGGGGTTTCGTGTTTCTGATGGGGTTGTGACGTTAGGGGTGGTTACGGATCTTGGTTGTGTGACTGATGTTGTTGTCGATCATACTCGAAATCTTGATGCATTGATCCTCGAGTCTAATCATGATCTGACACTCCTTGAGCAAAGTTCGTATCCATGGCCGGTAAAGGAGCGAATACGGGGGGAATTAGGGCATTTAAGTAATGAATCTGCTGCTGCTCTTCTGACAGAGCTTGCCTGTGAAAAGCTAAAAATTGTTGTTGGGGCGCACATTAGTGAAAATAGTAACCGTCCTGAGTTGGTTTCAGAGAGTATACGACGAGGTTGGAGTTGTGGGCAAAAACGAGGCGAATGTGAGCCAATGTGGCATTTGGCAGATCAGCGCGTTCCAAGTCCGGTGTTTACTCTTGGAGACTCTTTGGGTGCAGAGCAGTTGTCGTTACTTGGATCGTATTAGAGGAAGAGGGGTGGTGTTAGATTCCTTTCCCAATAAGCTCTTTTACGGGAGCGGGTGCACGCATCTTGCCACGAGAATCGTAATATCGTTGAACGTCAATCCCGGAATCTTTCTCTGCTTTTAATTGAAAGAATAGGCCCGTTCCAATTAAGGTGAGAATAAGCACTCCGGTAGCAATAATTTTCATAAGTTTTCCAAAAGAGAGCTCGTTTTAATACTGTTATGGAGCACGGTGATGGGTTTGTGCTCTTACCATGAAGAGAAATAATAAAGCTTTACCGTAGAGGATTTAAACTAGTTTCTTCGGCCCTTGCAAAGGGTCGGAGAGCCTGATCGTAGGGGAGGGCATTACTAAAAAAGCTTACTACTCGTTGTAGCACCAGATCGACGGTGGAGTCTGGACAACTTGCTCCTGAAGTTAATGCGATGAAGGTAGGCAAGTCATTACTTTTTTTTGGAAGCCAAGGAGAGGTAACAATGAGCTCTTTTTTGTGGAGCGAAAAATGACGGATTTTTTCTGGAGACAAAATCTCCGTATGATCCCGAATGTAGTATGTGGGCATTGCTAGCTCACATAACTCAACAAGATGTGAGGTGTTTGAGCTATTATATCCACCAACGACGATCGCTAAATCCGCTCCTGATTCGATGAGGCGTCGAGTTGCTGTCTGGTTTTCGTAGGTTGCATAACAGAGAGTGTCTCTGGTGTCGGCAAAGTGTTCCTGGATTTTATCAAGGCCGTAGAGCTCTACAAGAGCATCTCGAATCTTTTGTGAGATCGCATGGGTGTCACTTGCCAGCATGGTTGTTTGATTAACAACGCCAAGACGCTTCAGGTGTTTTTCGGGATCAAAATCATCGGACATACTGTCTTTGAATCGATTCTTAAACTCCTCCAGAGTCGTTCGCCCAAACATGAAATCAATAACGTGTTCGGCCTCATTCATATCAAGAATCACCAGCGTTGGTGCAGAGCGCTTACTGTGTGAAAAGGTCGCCCTGGTTTCTTCATGAGTTTTCTTGCCGTGGACAATAACCGCAAAACCGTTTTTTCCAAGTTCCGCCGATCGTTTCCACACTTTTTCAACAAAAGGACAGGTCGTGTCGTAGTAGTAAGGATCGATTCCCAATGTAATCAATGTTTCTTGTAGCTCCACGGTTGTCCCAAAGGCGGGAACGATAACAATGTCATCACTTCGAAGCTCTGAAAATGCAATACGTGGAGTGCCATCTGTTTCCATGAGAAATTGCACACCGCGCTCCAATAAATTTTTGTTTACTTCAGGATTGTGAATCATTTCGCTTAAAAGAAAGATCCTTTTCGTAGGATTTTCCTCAATCGCGCGATAGGCAATTTCGATTGCATTTTCAACACCAAAACAAAACCCAAAATGACGACCAAGTCTAAATTGAACCGAACCAAAATCAATAGTCGAGGGGCTGAGATCGTTTTTTCGCGGATCCTGAAGCTGTCGAAATCGCTTAATGAGCGAGATATTCGGTGAACGATAGAAATGGGGAACGTCAAATACTCTTGGCATGGGACTTACTATTGATACACTAATAAAAACTCCCTAATATTATCAGGATGAGGGTGAATTGCAAACTGTGGCAGGTGAATTAAGCAGAGGAAAAACCTATTTGCCTAACCCCCTTTCACTTAGTACATCTACGTTAAGGCTTTTATGATGGCAGTAAAAAAGAAAAATCTTCCTCCTGTTACCCCTGAACATGCGCTTACCCTCGGCTTGAATGAGGATGAGTGGCAGCAGATGATCGAGGGGCTCGGGCGGGCTCCAAATGAAGTTGAATGTGCAATTTTTTCTGCACTTTGGCGAGAGGAGTATTCTTTAAAGAGCACGCTCTCTTTTTTAAAAACGCTTAATCGAAAAGGTGAGCGCGCAATAAAACTTGCAGGAGATCGCGCCTCTGCGGTTGATATCGGAGATGGTGAAGCAGTTGTTTTTCGTGCTGAATTTTATAATCAGCAATGTTTAACAGAACCTCTTTTAGGAACTGCGGCATGCCTTGCAAAAGGCATTAGTAGTATCGCCGCAGAAGGGGTAAGACCCCTTGCGTGCTTAAATCTTTTGCGGCTAGGAGATCTGGAACGCCCAGAAAATGTTAGATTATTGCAGCGAGAGATTGAGGGATTGTCGAAATTTAGTAACGTTGCGGGTGTTCCAATCATTGGTGGAGAGTTTTATGTTCATCCAGCGTATGACGAATCCCCTGTCGTAAATGGGATGTGTCTCGGTATTGGGAAAAAAGAAGATCTTATACAGCAGGTTCAGGCCAAAGAAGGGAGCTCCCTTTTATATCTTGGTATGGAAACAGGAAGAGAGGGGCTAACCAAAGAGGGTTCTCTACCGAAGAGATATCTCTTTGCGGATCCATTCTTTGCTGCAAACTTCTCACAGGCACTACGGACCGCCTTAGAGCAAAAGCTTGTTCTTGATTATGTTGAAGTTTCTGAGGGGGGACTAGGCACAGCGTTTTTTGAAACCGCACACCGCTTTAGTCTTGGGGTAAAGGTAGATCTTGATCGGGTGCCAAAACGAGAAAGCACAATGACGTCAACTGAGGTGATCCTCAGTCAAACCCCTCTTCGAGCTCTTGCCATCACGGCACCGGGTAAGCATCGTGCGCTGGGAGACTGTCTCCATCAGTTTGGGGTAAGTGCGCAGCTTATTGGGGAATTAGTTGATACTGATGATGTAGAGATTCTCTGGGGACATCAAGAGATCGCCAATATTCCTTACTCATTTTCCCGCCAAGGATTGATCGAAAAGGAATTTGAAATCTCTCAATTCCCGCCAATGCTGCGAAAAAAATCTTCTCAAGAGCTCGACTCAAAACGTGAAAAGATAAGTCGAGGAAAGCAAGATGAATGGGCCATGCTTCGCAATGCTCCCATGCTTCAGAAGCAGGCGCGTGCTGAAGGAATCGCTCCCTTACCTGATTCGCTTGAAGATGTATGGCTCGATCTTCTTGCTGATCCGAACCTTGCCTCAAAGCGTCGTATCTATGAGCATTTCGATCAAACGTTACATGCAAATTCTAGCTTTATCGGTGGAGGTGATGCGGCGATTTTGCGGGTAGAGAGAGGACGGCAAAAAGCGCTTGCACTGAGTGTTGATGCGAATGTTCTCTATGTGCGTCTGGATCCTTATCTCGGGGCAGTACAAACGGTTGCCGAGGCAATGCGAAACATCTCCGCAACAGGAGCAACTCCTGTTGCCATCAGTCATTGTCTTAGTTTTGGAGATCCCCAACGACACAAAGATATTTCAGAGATTTCTGAGGTTATCAGAGGCTTGGGAGATGCTTGTCGAGCGTGGGGGTTGTTTGTTGTTTCAGACAGTGTGAGTCTTTTTAATGGGACCGAAGGGAGTCCGATCCTTGGTTCTCCAGCGGTAGCGATGATTGGGGTACTTGATGATGTCAAGAAAGCTTGCACAATCGGATTTAAAGAGGCCGGAGATAAGATTCTTCTCCTTGGCGAAACGAAGATGGAGCTAGGCGGAAGTGAGTACCTTTATTACTGCCATAAGATACTAGCTGGAGATCTTCCCGATATCGATTTTGAAGTGGAGAAGAAAACGTGTGCGCTCATTCAAGAGCTTATTGCGATGGAATTACTTTGCTCGGCCCATGATCTCTCCTCTGGTGGGCTTGCTCTTTGCCTTGCTGAAAGTTGTTTAGAAAGAGAAAAGCCGATCGGTGCCCAATTGACCTTACAAAAAACGATTACCGATCAAAGTTTTCGACCAGATGCACTGCTTTTTAGTGAGTCATCAGCAAGGTTTCTCATTAGTTGCAAATCAAAAAATGTTGAAGAGGTGAGATCTCAATGTGCGAAGTATGGGGTCTCAATCACTGGTGAGGGGGAAGTTGGAGGAAAGTTTATCGAAGTAAATGGTGCTCTTGAGTGCACTATTGCACTTTCTACGATGCATCAGATCTGGTCATCGGGATTGGATCATCTTTTTGGAAATCTGCAGGAGCAGGTCGAAGTTTAATAGTTGATTCCCGCACGTGTTCAGCGTTGATTGTCCCGGTTTTTCGACGGCGGAAGTAACGTATTAAAATCTCACTTAAAATAGATCCTCTTTGTAGCTCAGGGAGCAGTTTGGGCGTGGTGGATGTAGATCTTTTCTGCTGATAAGTTTTCATTAAAGTATTCAGCTACTTAGTCGATATCTTTAGGCGGGCACCTCTCATTGTCATTCATCCTTTTGGCTGGCGGCTTACAGAAAAAAAGAAACTTGCCCAGGAAAGATTTTTTGATGTTACAGAGATCTTCTACTAAACATGCTTATATTATCTGCTTGCTCACTTGCCTTGCCTGCTTTCTTGCGTTTCCAACAGTTCAAAAGCAGCTTCAAGCTACGAAGGCACCAACGCTTCGCTATGGTTATGTCGCACCTACGGTAGAATCGCCGGGGGCAGTTCAACTCTCTGAATACAACACCTTTGTTAACAATAAGAATGTTGTTGAATTATACAACACAAAAAATACCAAAGTTGTAGCAACACTCGATATATTAAGTCACGACGGAAGACATCTTTTTGATGTGAAAGCGACACTTCCGCCAAAGGGCTCGACCCGAGTTCCTTTAAAAGTTGCCCCAAATACTTACGGATTAATCATTATTAATGGAGATGGAGTTGTTTTTAGAAACTACGTATCACGGGAGGGGGAGTATGTGCTTCCATTCCTGGGTCAGTAAGCGTCAAGCATATATATTCTTTGCTTGGATGCTCTTCCTTGTGCCTCTTGCTGTGACCGAAGCACAATCCGTTCTGAGTCCGGTGTATTCTATTAATCAAAGCACAAGAGTTGTATCAAAAGTGAATCTCAATACTGGTGCTTTGACCACAGTGACTACTCTGACGGTGCCCTCCGTGGGTATTGCCGTCGATGAAGCCACAGGAACTATTTACTACGTTGGGTACGTGGGAAGTAATTCCAGTGCTGATGCAGGAGCAGTTCGTAAGTGGAATGCAAGTGGGGGCGACCAATATACGGGACTGCGACTTCCGACGCTTACTGGCACTCTGAAATATCAGCGTGCGACGCTCAGTAATACAGGTTTTCTTTATATCCTCGCAGATAATCAGGTTCTCTATAGGATCAATCTCTCGACAAACCCTGCTACGCAGATCTCTCTCGGTACGGTAACAGGAGTTGCTGGAACAGGTGGAGATATAGTTTTTGGATCCAATGAAAACGATCTCTACGTGGCCTCAAACTTCAATTCGACGACCAAGAATCTCTATAAAATTAATATGGCCGCGAGTCCTCCAGCAGGCACTCTCCTCCGTTCGATTATTGTTCCTTCAGGTTCGCCAAACATTAGTGGGCTTGCATTTACTAACGAAAACGTACTTCTCGCCACGTTCACCTCAGGCGCACTGTGGCTTCTAAACGCAAGCGATGGAACAACTATTAGTTCTACTCTCACGTTGACTACGTCCGCTAACGACTTGGCTCGACATGCAGCGTTTTCTGACCTAAGTCTAGCAAATCTTGTTAGTAACCCTACCCCTCTCCAAGGGCAGACCGTTAACTTTACACTCACCCTCACAAATTCCGGGCCACATACATTACGCACAGCCACCGTTATAGATCTTCTTCCAAGCGGATTGACCTATCAATCTCACGTGGGAAGTGGAGCATATGTTCCGGGCACCGGAATATGGACGATTTCAAATGTTGCCAGTGGATCAAACGCAATGTTAATGATTTCAGCGCAGGTGACCGGTTCTGGAACGATCAATAATCTAGCCCAAGTTACAGACAGTTCCTCAGTAGACCCCGACTCAACACCAGCAAACAGTGATGCTACCGAAGATGATCAAGCAACGAGCACAATTACCGCTCCTGCCGATACTGATGGTGATGGAGTTGTCGACTCTTCAGACAACTGCCCCACGGTTGCTAATCCTACTCAAACCAATACCGATGGGGATGCTCAAGGGGATTCTTGTGATTCTGATGATGATAACGATGGCATTGTTGATAGCTCTGATAACTGCTCTTTGATTGCAAATCCCACCCAAGCAAACTCTGATGGTGATGCTCAGGGCGATGCTTGCGATTTAGATGATGACAATGATGGAGTGCCTGACACGACAGATAATTGCGTAACGGTCAGTAACTCTGATCAGCAAAATAACGATGGCGATGCATCTGGAGATGCGTGTGATAAAGATGACGACAACGACTCAATTGTTGACTTGCTCGATAATTGTCCATTTATTTCAAACGTTGGGCAACTAAACACAGACGGTGATAGTCAAGGGGATGCGTGCGATCCGGATGATGATAATGATGGAGTTCTCGATGTAAGCGACAACTGTTCTCTTTCTGCAAATCCAACTCAAACAAACACCGATGGGGATGCTCAGGGAGATGTCTGCGATCCAGACGATGATAATGATGGGATCAATGATGGGAGTGATAATTGCCCACTGGCATCAAACTCCGGTCAAGACAATAATGATGGAGATGCGCAAGGTGATGTTTGTGATGTCGATGATGATAATGATGGAGCAAACGATACCACAGACAACTGCCCCCGGATTGCAAACCCGACCCAAACAAACACCGATGGGGATGCCCAGGGCGATGCCTGCGATCTCGATGATGATAACGATGGGGTCAATGATGTCAGCGATAACTGCTCGTTAGTATCAAACTCGGGTCAGGAAAACAATGATGGAGACGCGCAAGGGAACGCTTGTGACAGTGATGATGATAATGACGGGATAAATGACATTACAGACAACTGTGCTCTCATTGCAAACGTAACTCAAACAAATACCGATGGGGATGCTCAGGGGGATGTCTGCGATCCAGACGATGATAACGATAGCATCAATGATGGGAGCGATAATTGTGCGCTGACATCAAACTCTGGCCAAGAAAATAACGATGGTGATGCGCAAGGTGATGTTTGTGATAGTGATGATGATAATGATGGAAAGAATGATATCACAGACAACTGCCCACTGGTTGCAAATCCTTCACAGCTTGATACTGATGGCGATGGCGAGGGAGATGAGTGTGATAGTGATGCAGACAATGATGGCATAGATAACACCGCAGACGGAAATGCTGATGCTGATGGGGATGGGCGAGCGAACTTCCTCGATCTTGATTCCGATAACGATGGCTTGTCCGATGCTACTGAGGGCATTGAAGATAGTGACGACGATGGAATTCCGGATTTTCGTGATCGTGATTCAGACAACGACGGCTTGACGGATTTAGTGGAAGCGGGTGGCGTTGATGTCAATGGTGATGGAATGCTCGATACCTTCACCGATCTCTCCCCTGTGGACGGTTTTGATGATACGGTAGCATCTTCGCCACTGCCAAGCCCTGATAGTGATGGAGATGGGATCAAAAATCATCTCGATATTGACTCCGATAACGACGGGATTGTTGATAATCAAGAAGCACAACAGAGTGGCTCAAGCGTTTCTCCACTCCAAAATGACACTGATAATGACGGAATTGATGACGCTTACGATCCCGATCAAGTGGGAAGCGCGCCGATAACGGCCTTAGCAGATACGGATGGCGATGGGGTTCCTGATTTTCTTGATATAGACTCAGATAATGACACCGTTCTTGATGCCATCGAAGGTGACGATCTCGACGCTAATGGTAGCACTGATCATCAGACTCTGGGCACTGATTCTGATCTTGATGGGCTTGATGATGGTTACGACATTATTGTCGGCCCGACCGCAGGAAATGCCCTGGGATCAAACGCTGCAATGCAAAACCGCGATAGCTTGGATCTTCCTGATTGGCGAGATACTGATGATGACAATGATAATCTTCTGACAAAGGATGAAGATCTAAACTCCAATGGAGATCTTACTGACGATAATTTCGATGGTGATTCTTTTCCCAATTACCTTGATAACGATGCAGACAACGACACGATTCTCGATGCAGTTGACAATTGCCTGCTCCTCTCAAACACCCCACAAACAAACAGTGATAACGATTCTCTGGGGGACGCCTGCGATCCAGATGATGATAATGATACTATTTCTGATACCACAGATAATTGCCCTGTAGCTTCGAATGTCTCACAAGGGGATAATGATCAGGATGGCATTGGAGATGATTGTGATGCTGATGATGATAACGATGGGATTACGGATCTAGCTGATAATTGCCCACTGATCGCAAACGCTTCTCAGGCCAACAATGACAATGATGGGGCAGGAGACAGTTGTGATAACGATGATGATAATGATGGGGTAAGCGATGGGAGCGATAACTGCCCACTGCAATCAAACTCCTCTCAGACTGATGCCGATCATGATGGGATTGGAGATAGCTGTGACAATACCATAGATGGCGATGGTGATGGAATTGGTGATTCAGCAGATAATTGCCCACTCGTTATAAATGCAAATCAAGCAGACGCCGATCACGACGGTATTGGAGATGCCTGTGACACCGATGATGATAATGATGGCGTGATTGATACGACGGATAACTGCCCAAACACTTCCAATGCAAATCAAGCAGACGCCGATCATGATGGATTAGGAGATGCTTGTGATGTTGATGATGATAATGACACAATTTCCGACACAAGCGATAACTGTCCTTTTGCAGCAAACACTGATCAGCTAAATTCTGACAATGATTCAACTGGCAATGCCTGTGATAGCGATGATGATAATGACGGCACGCCTGATACAAGCGACAATTGTCCGCTTACCGTCAACTCAGATCAAAAAAATATTGACGGAGATTCACAAGGTGATGCTTGTGATAATGATGACGATAATGACACAAAAATTGATACCCAAGATAATTGTCCACATATAGCTAACGCGGATCAGCGCGATAGTAATCGTGATGGAGTTGGTGATGCTTGTGCAGATATTGGTCAGTGCGATCCCACAACTCCAGGTGATTGTTTTTACGAAGAATTACCCCCTGTGGGATGTGTTGGTGCCAATGGATTTCTTGGAATGGAAAACTACGTATCGGTTGTGAACTTACGTGAGCAACAACTAAGTGTTACGGTGGAGTATCGTGATTGGTTCGGTAAGTTGCGAGGAAAGAAGAAGGCGAAAATCGGACCATATTTGAAGATGGATTTTAGTGTTAATGAAATTGGTTTGGCCCCAGATACCTACGGTACCGTATGTATCAAAACCAATGCAGTTATTGCCGGAGCGTGGTCCGGAGGAATAACGATGTACCGACCAAATATGCAATCTGGTGGTGGGATGGATTTTGCTCTTAATTATCCGATTATGAAACCACGAACCGGTATCTATACGTTGCCCTTAAATACCTTTCACCTTGGAACAGCCCGTGAAAATACGGTCGCTAATTGGATTAACATTACCGATGCTCGTCCAGGAGATGGTCGACGGCTGCAGGGGAAGATAGAATATTATAATTCACAGGGAAAAGTAGTTCGAATTCAAGCGGTTGATATTGCCGATGGTGGTCGGTATGATTTTTCAGGACACGACGCTCTTGCGGGGCCAAAAAATACTGACCAAGTAGGAATGGCGGTATTTACGCCAAAAACAGCTAAAGGAAAGCTGACCGAATATTACATCACCAATACTCGATATTTTTATGAATGTCCGGCGCATCTTTGTACGGATTTCCTTACAGCGTTTGTTCTTCCGCACCGCCCACCAACTACGAAAACTACCTTTGGTGGAGTTTCTACTACAAACGGAGAAATTAGCGTTGTTGAATTAAACAATGTGACTCAAACAAGCGTTAAATCATTACTCCGTTTTTATGATCGCAAAGGAAAACCTCTTGGCACACAGAGCGTCAATGTTCCGCCGCGAGCTACAAGACATATTATTGTAAATAAAGTTGGTGAAACTGGATTTCTTGGAGAGAATGCAGTTGGTTCTGTCGAGGTATCAACGAAGAATGGATACATTAGTGCATCGACCCTGTTCTACCGGCTGGAGTAAATTCCTACAGGCGCGTCTATTTATTAGCCTTGCTCTTACACGTGCTCAACACATTTACCCCCTCTTTTCAAAACTCCCCGATATACGCAAAAAAGAATTGCTCCTCCAAAGAGGCACAGGATCAACACCGGAAGTGGTTTAAGAAAACTTACTCCAATAGCGATTGTGAGGTGTTGAGTGATAGCGAAATGTTGATTATGTATCATTCCTTCCACCAGAATAAACAAAGGGTAACTTGAAGTAATATTCCCAGAGAGATTCTGTGCTGTAAGGGTGAGCGAAACTTCTTCTCCTGGATTTAACACGAAAGGCATCTCTTGGATGTTTGGGGTTGCTTGTATTTCGTAGGTAGAGAATGTAGTGAGCGCAGTGATCTGAGTTGTAAATTTTGAAGTATTTGTTAGGTGTGCAGTAATCTGCTTCTCTGTTTTGTCTTTAAGGACAAGAAGGTTATTGGCAACACCATCGAGAAGGATGCCGAGAGGCTGACCGGGATTTTGTAAAACCGTAAGACGTCCAACATGTGGTGCGCTATACGGAAAAAGATTCCGATCGGTATAGAGAATCCGGTAGGGAAGGATATAATTTCCGGGACGTCCGATTTTTATCTGCGCGGCGGGAAAGGTTATCGCCGTGAACTGTTGATCCTGAGGAGGGAGTTTTGTTGAAATGAGTTTTGTCTTGCTTGCGGTAGGGAATTCAACAGTAACTTGCTCTGCCTGTTCATCACCCTCATTTGTGACGCTGATAATAATGGTAACTTCATTGAGTGCTTCTTTAAATGTCGCTTCGAAGCTAGGAACAATACGAATAACGGATGCTCCCGCGCGCGTCGGGACTCCAAAGGATATGCAGAGAAGTGCACAATACAAAACAGTTTTTACTTTATGGAGAGATGACATGTGCTGCAGCATACCTAAGGTCATAAGGTGAGAATAGTCGGACTAGAATCTTCATGCAATCTTCATCGTGTAGGTTTTTAGCGATAGAAAATGAGTTGGAAATAAGAGTGGAGAACCCAGCTTTTAACCTCTCTTTTGCAATCACAATTGCCTGATCGGGCATTGCAATGCTAACGAAGAGAAGAGTAAACTTTATTCTTAACGAGGAGACATTGTTTTGATGGCCGATCTTCTAACCTTCGATAACCTCATTGCGCTAGTAACATTAACCGCTCTAGAGATCGTTCTAGGGATCGATAATATAGTTTTTATTGCGATCCTTAGTGGAAAAGTGGAACCAGCGCGGCAAAAATTGGCACGGCAGGTGGGATTGATGTTGGCGATGATTACCCGAGTGCTCTTGCTGTTGGCAATTAGTTGGATGATGCGTCTTACTGATCCTTTGGTTACGGTGCCGGTGTTCTCCCATGAATTTTCAGGACGAGATCTCATTTTGTTTTTTGGGGGGCTTTTTCTTATTGCAAAAGCAACTGTGGAGATACACGATAAATTAGAAGGAGAAGAGCATCTTCATGCTCAGAAGCGGAAGTCGGCTTCCTTTGCCTCTGTTGTTCTACAGATACTTATTTTGGATATCATATTTTCCCTCGACTCGGTGATTACCGCCGTTGGGATGGTGCAGCATATTCCGATCATGATCATTGCAGTGGTTGTCGCAATTATTGTAATGCTCATTTTTTCAGAGTCGATTAGCGGATTTATCCATAAACATCCAACGATTAAAATGCTCGCACTTTCGTTTTTGCTCCTCATTGGAGTGATGCTAGTCGCTGAAGGCTTTGGAAAACATATTGAGAAGGGTTACATCTATTTTGCGATGGCGTTTTCTCTCCTTGTGGAGTTACTTAACCTGCGTGTCATTAAGAAGCATATGGTAAGTTAGAGCGCCTTATCGGTTTCTTTTATGATCCATTGGGCGTATTTTTTGGAAACAGCCGCAGGGGAGAGGGCAAGAATTTCTGGGGTATCGTAGGGATGAAGCTCGATGATCTTCTGTTCTAAGGTGTCATAAAGCTCTGCTCGTGTTTTGATTAAGAGCAGTGCTTCGGAGGTAAATTCAATCTCTCCTTCCCACGAGAATATAGAACGGATGTTGGGGATGATGTTTACACAGGCAACAAGATGCTTTTTAACGAGTTCTTGACTAATCTTTGAGGCAACTTCGCGCGAGGGAGCTGTAACAAGAACGATAAGGAGTTTTTTTTCCATTTAAAGGGCTGGTGCTAAACGGTTTTTATCAGTTATCAATGCCATCTATGAAGTTTTTTTCTCAATACCACCATATCAAATTTGTTTTTCTTTTAGTTCTCTCTGTGGGTGTTGCATTTGACGCCGCAGCGTCTCCTCAGCTTGAAACACGACTGAAAGGATTTGTAAATGGCAGAGTGCGTCTTCTAGGAAAGAACGCTCAGGTTGGAATATCGGTAAGGGAGGCAGGTGGAGGAGCAGAGATTTTTTCTTACTCCGGAAAGCAATTGATGATTCCAGCTTCGGTATTGAAAATATTTACTACCTTTGCTGCGCTCAAAATTCTCGGATCTGAATTTAGTGTTCCAACAGAAGTGTTTTTTGACAAAGAGAGAAACCTCTACGTTCGCGGCTATGGAGACCCTTCGTTTGTGGAGGAGAATCTTTGGTGGGCAGCTCGAAGTATGAAAGCACAAGGTGTTGAGTCCATCGAGAATCTTGTCGTTGATGACTCGCTTTTTGTTAACCCGACAGAGGCAACAGGACCCCGTTCGTATCAAGCAGGGACAAATGCCGTATCACTTAATCATAATAGCTATGCGATTCGAGTTTTCCCTGCTGCTGCGGGAGAAAAAGCGCATATCAGCCTCACCGATGGGCTTGGATATCAGCTTCTAAACAATGTGATAACGAAGGGAGGGACAAAGAGCAATATCTCCCTCAATGAATCTCCTTTGCCCGGAAGAAAAACCAAAAAGGAAACAACATTACTTGCGCTTGAAGAGCCAGTAAAAAAGGTCAATGTGTCTGGGCATATTGGAGAGGGAGCTGAACCGGTAACGATGTATCGAACGGTTCCTTCTGGGAGTGCTTATTTTGCCGGAGTCTTTCGTTCTATTTTGCAACAAGTTGGAGTTGTTGTGCATGGAGGTTTATACGTCGGTAAGACCCCGCCACATGCGCGGCAATTATTGTTGCTGCGATCGAAGGAGCTTAATTTAATTGTTCGAGATGTAAATCATTTTAGTAATAACTTTATTGCTGAACAACTTGTCTATCTTCTGGGAGAGACGGAATCTGGAAGATTTGATCATGCGATTGGTTTGAAACGATTGGGAGAGTTTGTTTCAAAGATGCTTGGAGAGAGAACGTTTATCTTGGCAGATGGTTCAGGGCTCTCCCGTGAAAGTCGAGTCAGCGCTGCACAACTGACAAAAATGCTTGCCCTTGCGTATCAAGATTTTTCTCTTGCCCCCGATTTTATCTCATCTTTAAGTAGGTTTGGACACAGCGGGACTTTAAAGAAAAGAAAAATTAAACATGCAGGCGCTACCGCCGCTTCTCAAGGGGACTCAATCTGGGCAAAAACAGGTACCTTAACAGGAGTTTCAAGCCTCTCCGGGTATGCCATGTTAGGGGATGGTCAACGGGTTTCATTTGCGATTATTATCAATGGAAATCAATCTCTTTTAGCAGCAAAAAAATTCCACACCGATTTCCTTTCGGCACTGACGGGGGAATTACATTAGTGAGGGTAAAAGCATTCTCCATGTACGTTAGAGCAGGATATAAACAGGTAAAGCATGCACAAGTATCATGGTGGAGGAGATCTCTCACACTCATTTTGGGAGTTTTTCTTTATTCCTCTATCGCTACGGCCCAAGAAGGGCGTGTGCCATTACCGGAACCATTTGTTCCAAGCGAGGAGCTTCAAGGGCGAGTAGATTTCTGGCGACTCATATTTACGAAATACGGTGAGGATCAACTTGTTTTCCATCATCGAAGTCATCCAGAGATTATCTACTCCGTGCTTGATTTTTCTGAGGTGCGCCAAACAAAAAGTGGGAAAAATCTCGCGCGCTATAAAGAGAACCAGGTTCGTGAAGAGATTATTCGGATTCAACAAGCCCTCAACAATTTAGCTGCAGGGAAAAAGGCAAGCACTTCTTTTGAGCGGCGCATTGAGCAGTTGTTTCATCAAATTGTCGGGAACCGACAGTCATACTACCGGGACGCTTCTACTGCTGATCAGATACGGTTTCAAACAGGGATCCGCGAGCGATTTAGGGAAGGAGTTCGGCGCTCTCGCCGGTATTTGCATGCAATTGAGATGATCTTTCAGGATGCGGGACTTCCGACAGAATTAGCAAGATTGCCCCTTGTTGAGTCGTCTTTTGACTATAAGGCATACAGCTCTAAAGGTGCTGCGGGCATATGGCAATTTACCCGGTATACGGGCAAAGCGTATATGAGGATTAATGCCTCTCTTGATGAGCGTCGCGATCCGATCCTCTCCTCTCGCGCTGCGGCACGCTACCTTGCGAACTCCTATGAAAAGTTAAGAAGTTGGCCACTTGCGATTACCTCTTATAATCACGGTTTGAGTGGGGTGATGCGTGCGGTGCGTCAAACTGGAAGTCGAGATATCTCTGAAATCATTAAACGTTATGAAGGAGAGAGTTTTGGTTTTGCCTCTTCAAACTTTTATGCGGAGTTTCTAGCCGCGCTTGATGTGGAGCGAAACGCAAAGTACTATTTTCCAAACCTCGATCCGGAGTCTCCTTGGTTTTTTGATGAGGTACGACTTGAACGACCGGTGCAGTATCGGACCATCCTCTCTGCTCTTGAAATCGAAGAGGAGGAATTACACAAGCATAACCTCGCCCTTCTTCCTCCGATACGAAATGGAAGAGTGAGTCTTCCCGCAGGATTTCTCGTTAAGGTTCCTCAAGGAAGTGGCACCAAGCTTGCCTCGGCGCTTAGTCATGGTACCGTACATACGATTACCAGTGCGACAGAGCACTTTAATGAAAACATTGTAAACATGAAAAAAGAGAATCGTCGTCAAATGAAGGAGGACGGCAGTGGATATACGGTAAGCACGGGGGATACTGTGGGATCGATTGCAAGACGGTTTGGAGTAAGCCAAAAAGAGTTAATGGCGGTTAACGATCTTACCGATCCGCGAAAACTTCGGGTAGGGAAAAAGATCTTAATTCCTCAGAAAATGGCTAAGGTTAATGCTTCTCCACCACCAAAAAGTTCCAAAAAAGTTATTTTAAATAAAAGTGAGGAAACCCAAGATGTAGCCTCTCTACCAGAAGTGACAAGTCAGGCTTCAACCTACGTGGTCAAGAAAGGTGATACGTTGGTAGAGATTGCTAAGAAACATGGTATAACGACTGCAACGATAAAAAGATTAAATCCCCGTTTGGGTAAGACTATCTATCCCGGCGAAAAATTAGTTATTCAGTAGTTTCAATTCATGATCGCGGAAGCCTTTCTTCATCTTTTTCCAAGTGCCGCAGTGATTTTTTATCTGCTTGCAACCTATTGTTATCTCCGGCTTCTTGCGCGTACAGAACGCGCGTCTCTGACTCGGTGGGGGCGATTATTCTTGCAGGCGGGGCTTTCTCTGCACGTGGTGTTCCTTTTTATAGAAAGCTTTGGATACTTTCGGGCGCATCATGCCTCGGTAAAACTTCTTACCCTTCCGTTTTCACTTTCAATTACCAGTGTTGTCGTGGTGTTGCTTTTTCTTTTTTTGGAGAAGCGATTTCAAGCAAGTGTGCTAGGAGGTTTTGTTTCGCCTTTAGGGCTTGTTGTGATGCTTATCTCCAGTGTTCTTTTTCATCTTCCGAGCCATCAGGGGGGAGTTTCTGGGAATGGAATTCTGCTTTGGATCCATGTTCTTGCTACTCTTTTAGCAAACGCGATATTTGTCTTTGCATTTTCAGTGAGTGTGGCTGTGATTATTCAGGAGTCTCTCTTAAAGGAGCGAAAACTATCTTTTCTCCAGTGGAAATTCCCCGCGCTCCAAGATCTCGATCTCTTAAATGAGAAACTCCTTACCTCTGGCTTTTTCTTGATGCTTCTTGGGGTCAGTGCAGGATTGTTATTTTCTTATTTCCAACGGATTAACTTATTTCAATATGACAGTAGGGTAATCTGGTCGCTGATTACCTTGAGTGTTTATGCGCTCCTCTTAATCGCTAGGATGCATCGAGGTTGGCGGGGTCGTCGTGCGGCGTGGCTTGCGGTGGCAGGGTTCTCTACACTTGTTGCTTCTTTTGTTGGGGTTTATCTCTTGGGTGGGGCATTTCATAGCTATTGAGCGTGATGGATTCAGAGATTCTTATTAGCGGATTAAGTCATCACGAAACAGAGCTTTCTCTTCGGGAGAAATTCTCATTTTCCAAAGAAAGATGGAACGAAGCACTTCAAGAGCTTAACTCTCTTCCGGGAATGAGAGGAGCGGTGTTGGTCAGTACCTGTAATCGTTTTGAGATCGTTTATTCTTTGCCGCGAGACCGGGAGTATTTACTGCAGAGTATCGAAGATCTATTTTCGAAGTGGGCAGGACTTTCATCAAAGCAATTTTCAAAAAAACTGTATCATTTAAAGAATCTGCACGCGGTGGAACATCTTTTTCGGGTCGCCTCTGGGCTTGATTCGTTAATTATTGGCGAACCACAGATTCTCGGGCAGCTAAAAGCGGCCTATGATGTAGCAAAAGAAAGTGGAACAACGAGCTCCCTTCTTAACCGTCTTTTTCACCGTGCCTTTGGGGTCGCAAAAGCAATTCGGACAAACACAAGAATTGGTCATCAAGCGGTTTCTGTTTGCTATGCGGCAAAAGAGCTTGCTGAACAGATCTTTGGGGACCTTGGTCAGGCGAAGGTAATGCTTATTGGTGCAGGGCAGATGGGAGAGTTGGCTCTTAAGCATTTCTCTGCGGCGGGGGTAAAGAGTTTTTTTATTGTCAATAAAACTCTAGAACGAGCTTACGGTCTTGCAGAAAAGGTGCAAGGAGTGCCTCTCCAGATTGCAAATTTTCGAAGCTTCTTAAATCAAGCTGATATAATAATTGGAACAAGCACGTTAGATCCAACTCAAGCGCACCTGGTTAGTGCTGCCGATGCGCACCTCTCGGTGAGATCTCGACCTGGAAGAGCACAGTTTTTTATTGATCTTGGTGTTCCGAGAAATTTCTCGCCAGAGGTTGGGAATGTTGAAGATGTGTTTCTCTATAATATTGACGATCTTAAGGAGATTGTAGAGAGAAATCTCGGCTCACGTATGTTGGAGATGAAACGGGCAGAGATTATTGTTTCTGATGAGGTTGAGAAGTTTTCAAAGTGGTTAAAAACAAGAACGCTTGTGCCGACGATTAAAGCACTGAGGGCACAATTTTCATCGTTTCAAGAAAGCGAAATAAAAAAATCACTACGCCGTTTTCGAATGCTTGGATTCTCAGAGGAGCAATGCCAAGTGATCGAGAATTTGCTTGAAGATTACTCAGCGGCACTTCTTTCTAAGGTGCTTCATCGACCGGTAACCTATGTAAAAGAAGCAGCAGTTTTCAACCCTGCAATCGAGGTGCTCTTTCGGGATCTTTTTATTCCTTCAAATGAAGCTGTGTGTGGTGAGGAAAAGAACTCCAAAGCAGAGGTAAAAGCAGGAACATTTGAAGAGTTATCGCCAGAGATGGGATCAAAAGAGGTTCTCAAAAGATTAGTAAATCGATAACGCCTCGTAAGAGCTTTTTTTTGAAGATATTTTAGTATCGATTATGCCGCTAAAGGCTGAGAAGAGTTCATGCCGGGAACCTTTGGAAAGAGATCTTCGGGTTGGAGTAACTGTAGGGCGCGGCTGAGGGATTCTTCTATTCTTGTTGCGCTAAAGCCAAGAGCGCGCATGAGAGCTTCAAACAAAGCGATAATACTACCCTCATTTTTTATAAAAGCTTGCTCTACTCCCAGAGCGGTTAAATTCTCCAATCGAGCTGGACTCTCTGTGGCTGCTAAAATAGGGAGCGATCCATCAATTTTTCGAAGTCCTTCAAAGAGTGGGTGAAGAATCTGATCATCTTCAACCAGAGAAACCACAGCTAAAGCCTTTCCGAGACTTACTCGGCCTAAGGTTCGTGGTCGGTTGAGATCAGAGTAGTAAACATTAAAGCCGCGACTTTTTGCATATGCCAATCTTTCCAAATCATGATCATGGGCCCGATAGGGGATCCTTTCAGCTTCAAGAAGGCCCGCAAGTAAGCGCCCAAAATCATCAATTCTTACAATGATTACTTCACGAACATCATTTGCTGAAAAATCTCTCTCACTATGCACCTTACAAACGGAACGTGAGAAAAAGCATCCAATGGCGCTCAAAGCAGGGGTTACGGCAAGGCTGAGTCCCACAAGAGAGACGCTGAGAGTTAACGCAGTGCTATCAATAAGACCTGAAGCATACGCAAGGCCGAGAAGAACAAAGGCAAACTCACTCCCTTGAGCTAATAGAAAAGAAAGAAGGGTGCCCACCCCACGTTCAATGCCAGAGAATCTAAATGCCACGAAATTACCACCGATTTTGGCGATAGAGTACGCACCGAGTAACGCCAAAAGGAGAGAGATATTGGCGGCAATGCTCGAGAGATCGAGGTTAATTCCAACGGAGAGGAAAAAAAGTGAAAGGAGTAAGGAACGAAAAGGAGAGATCTCACTGCGCACTAAGTAAGAATAGCTACTTTCAGAAAGTGCAAGTCCACCAAGAAACGCTCCAAGCGCCAAGGAGAGTCCCAGGGAATGGCTTCCCCAAGAAGCAAGAAAGACTAATAATAGTGCAAATGCAGTAATTACCTCATCACTTTTAATTGCAATAAGGATCCTAAATAAAGGTTTGAGCGCTAAGCGGCTGAGGATAGTAACCGCTGTAGCGGCGACGATCATTTTAAAAAGTGGTTGAGCGATCGTGATAAAAGAAACTCCCTGTGAAAGATCGCCTGAAAGGATCACAAGCAACAAAATCGCAACAATATCTTGAAACACTAAAATCTCCGTGGCACGTTTTCCCACCGGGGAGTTCTCTTCTTGTTCATCCGAGAGGATTTTTAAAACAAGTGCTGTTGAGGAGAGAGAGAAGATAGCTGCAATGATTATCGAAGAGGTCAGAGGAAGCCCAAAACCTCTCGCCACTACCGTCAGTAGTGCGCTGACGATGATAAACTGTAAGATGCCTGTAAAGAAAAACCCCCTCCAGCCACGACGCAACTCTTTTAATGAAAGGTGAAGTCCGATATCAAACAACAAAAATGAAACACCGAGTTCACCAAGAAAATGAATAGTTGTGGAGTGGTTGTCAATAAAACCAAGAAGTTGCGGTCCAATCAATGCTCCCAAAACAAAAAAGCCGACAATTGGGCTAATATGTGCAAAGCGAGAGAGCGCAAGCCCAATAACACCAGCGGCTAAAAGAACTACAGTTGCAAAGAGAGGGTCTGCTACATGCATATTTTATTGATTTAGATCTGAGAGGATTTCTGCTTAATTTCTCATACGAAGAAATTAGTATCAATTATAGCACCCTTTGTCGTTCAGTCAATTTGCGCTTACTATACAATCAATAGGGAGAGAAACTATGGAAGATAAAGAATCGACGGCTCTTATTCGTGTTTATCAAAGTGGTGAATTTCATTGGGTGGGGAACGGTTTTCCTGTTCGCTCCGTGTTTGGATACAACGATTTAGGTCGAGAATTAAGTCCATTTCTCTTACTTGATTACGCTGCGCCGTATCTTTTTCCTCCGGGAGATGAGAAGCGAGGAGTGGAGGCGCACCCACACCGTGGCTTTGAAACGGTAACGATCGCTTACCAGGGTGAGATTGAACATCGAGACTCTAGTGGAGGGGGAGGAATTATCGGTCCCGGGGATGTGCAGTGGATGACTGCAGCAAGTGGTCTTATTCATGAAGAGTTTCATTCTGCAAAATTTACCCGTGAAGGGGGCACGTTTGAAATGATTCAGTTATGGGTGAATTTACCAGGAAAATTCAAAAGCGAAAAACCAGGCTATCAGACTTTACGTGCAAGAGAGATTCCACGAGTAGTATTCAAGGAGGAGGCTGAGCTGAGAGTGATCGCCGGAGAATTTAGAGGTCATAAAGGACCTGCAAAAACGTTTACTCCGATTCAGCTCTGGGAGGTGACGATGGCTGCTCAGAAGTCGCTCGAGTTACCGTTAGTGAAGAACTATACCAAAGCTCTGTTTGTGTTGAGAGGCGAAGTGGAGGTTGGTGATCAGAAAGGAAGAGTGGGGGAGTTGGTAGTAATTGGATTACAGAGCGGTGCTGTCAGGGTAAGCGCCGAAACAGAAAGTAAATTTTTGGTGATGTCTGGAGAGCCACTTCGTGAGCCGATCGTCGGTCATGGCCCCTTTGTGATGAATACCGAAGCGGAGATAAAACAAGCTTTTGGAGATTATCGACGGGGGATGTTTGGAACCTTTTAAGTCTTAGAGACAAAATCTTGTATGTTCGTATTGAATGAACGCCCCTTATTCTAGTATAATTCTTTAAATAGTTTTGTTGTATAAGAAGTTCATGCTCTTTTGTAGCTGACGGATCAGATAAATCAGAGTAAGCAGGGATATCTGGGTGTTCGGAGAGAGGGAGGTTTTTTTTGCTTATGCGAGGTCTCTTCTCTATAGCGAAAGATGTAATTTTCAATTCGATATAAAGACCAGGCTTCGTATGGAGCGAAGCGGTTTCGAAATCACAGCCACTAAGAAAGGAGGCAGAAACATGAACCCTCTGCGACTCGCCGATAAAAATCCGGTGAGGGGGGAAGCAGGGAGGTCGGTGCGTCATGAGAATGGTCATTGTCCCAATAGAAAAAATCCTTTGCACGCTGTTCCACCTCCATTGCGGGAGACAATGAAGGAGTTTGCAAGGAGTTTGAGGGTGACCATTCAAGAGCTGCTTGATGCCAATAACCTGGCTGTTAGCAGTGGGGGGTTACTCGGTCTTTCAGAGGCAATTGAGATCATTAAGTTGAGACGATCGCCTAAAAAAGTAGAGTAGCCAGTTTTGTCCGGCTGGTTGTGTCCTCAGGGACGTTGTCTGCCCTGAGGACAGAAAGGAAAATATCTCTCCGAGCTCCTCCTTAATGCTTCTCTAGAGAGGTGCGAAGGAAAATTTATTCATCCTGTTGACTTAATTCTGTGATCGTTTGCTCCGAGTCTTTCTCTTTTAGTGAGTTAGGTGGGGACAGGTGAGATGATGGTTCTGATTCCTTTTTCTCCTCTTCCTCAAGGAATGTCGTAAGCAGTGTAGTTACCCGTGTAGAGTCAAGTTGATGTGCTACCGGAGCAAGTTTTTCTTCAAGGAGCGTGGCGATCTTTTCTGCGGTGGCCTCTGGGTTAATGGCCGCGCGAGAAGCTGAAGTTTGCTCCTCCACGACCATTCCAAACTGTGAACCAACATTTGCAATCTGTTTCTCAGAGTCAGCTAAGTGGACTTTTGCACCGTTAATTTGTGTTTGAGCGTTTTCTAGAGTGGTAATTGTTTGGGAGGTGTTTGATTTAAAGTCTGTTGAGGTCAGAGAATCAATCCCCAGATTAGCTCGAGAGATTCCCACATTTTGCACTTGGATATGGTAGGTGCTCCCACTGCTTTGATCGCTTGCATCAAGATTTACAGAGAAACTTGTCTCCCCATTATTAACGACAGAGGAGTTTTGAAACGTTGCACCAGAGACGATCGTATCGATCTCCCCAAGGACAGCAGCTCCTTCTTCGGCAAGGGCATCTTGTTGATCTGGAGAGAGTGCGGTGGTGAGCTTCTGGGCGATGGTTTGTGCTCGCTCAACGAGTTTTTCTACTTGCACCGTTGCGTTTGATGCAATGCTTACAAAGGAGCTTGCATCGCTCAAATTACGAAGCGCCCGCTCCTCTCCACGGGAGGAGTCACGTGAAGGTGGGGAGAGGGAGGTAACAACGGCATCGGAAGAGTTTTTTTTCGGAGGTTGATTTTTAAAAAGAGGAGCATTCGTCGTCCGCTCAATGGCGCGACCTGAAATTGAACCGAGGGTATTGATACTACGTGAGAGCACTTGCGTTATAATCCTTATAGACGATCCTCAATTAACACATCGACATCATTGGAATTTACTTAAGAATCTATGGCTGAAGAGGAGCAAAGCTTTTGCCTAAAACTGCCTAAAGATGGCATATATTGCATCCCAAGCTTTATTAAAGGCAGATCTGCCCTGGTGCTGGAATTGGTAGACAGGCATGGCTCAGAACCATGTGTTGGCAACGACGTGGGAGTTCGATTCTCCCCCAGGGCACCATAATTACAGGAACTTAGCAGATACGGAATCTAGTACTTCAGTAAGTAATAAAAAATTTAGGTTCCAAATAGGTTCCAGCAAAACTGCGATACCCTGACACATCTTGGGGTTTCTTGAGACAACATAGTAGAAAAATCTGATATCGAGTTTTTGCATGTCTCGGTACGTTCCTGGGACGATGTTGAGCACATCTACTTTTTCATTCTGAACTGAAAATTCCGCGCACTTACCGTGTGCCATCGGTCGCGATGTGCCACGTCTACACCGGGCACATCGCCACATCTTCAAGTTTTCCACCCGACGTAACTACTTGTTTTTACGCACAAGTCTATTTTCGAAAAGTTGGTACATGTCTTGCCATTACTGAGAGTGCTTCGTTTGCGCGAAGACCCTGGAGGTATGGAGGATCGAACGCAATGCAACAGGAACGCACTATAGATTTTGCAGGAAACTTTCTGAGCTTCAAGGAAGTGGAGAAACGCACGGGAATGTCGAGAAGCACTATTTATCGTCAGGTAAAGCAGGGGAAGTTTCCTAAACCACGATCAGTGTCGGATAGGAAGGTCGGGTTTCTCCAGGTTGAGTTTGAAACTTGGATGCAAAGTCGAATGGCTACGTAGGGAGAATTCTGGACCCGTTTATTTATGTCGCTAACAAAAGAAAAATTACGTCCACGGAATCCATACCTAGAACCGGTTATAAACACGCCTTATTTTGCGGCTCGTCAGGAACGCCAGGACCGGCAACTTAAAATTCTTGCTGCGGGCAAGCTCTGGCGAAATATTGCAGTGCTTGCGCTTCTTGCAGATATGGCTCTTGCCTCGGGAATCGTTGCAATGACACGAATGCGTAAGGAAACGCCTTTCGTGCTTGCTGTGGATAAATGGGGGTACACGGTTCCAGTTGGCCGCTCATCTCCTGTTACTCAAGAGAGTTACGTTCAATATCATCTAAAGGAGTTCATACGCCTTGCGCGAGGAGTCTCCATCGATACGTTTGCATTAGAAAACAGCATCAAACGAGCCTACACGTTTGTTAAGAGACCAAGTTCTGCTCTCAACTACTTGAATGAATATTACGTCGATATTCAAAAGCCCTTCGAGAAGGCGAAGCAGTTTTCAGTGTCTCCTGAAGACATCTCTATAATCCGCGTGACTGACTTTACATTTCGCGCGCGTTGGTCAGAGGAAACGCGCGCGATCTCCGGTCCGGTGATCTCGCGCGAGCGTTACTGGGGTGAATTTACTTACCGGTTGTATCCGACCGAAAAACAAGACCCTGCAGAAAGAGACTCAAACCCGCTTGCACTTAAGATTGAACAGATTACTTGGGCAAAGGAATAGCTATGATGAACCTTCGCTGGATTATCTTCTTGCTGATTGTTGTTAGTTCTTTTGGCTGCCTTTCCGCCAAGCAGCCACTGACCCTGGTTCCGTTACCACAACCAGGGTCAGAGTTTATGACGGAAGCAGTGGAAGCAGATGAACCTCCGATCAGCGCTGAAACGAAGTTCACCTACGACAATTCTCCTGAGATTCAGGCAGCAGTAAAAGAGTTTGCCACAACAGGGAAGGCACCGATTGTAAAGCGCGCGGGATTTGTTCAGTTTCCATTCGGTGAGGTTCAGCCAATGCTTAATTGTCAACAAAACTACGGCTGCGACATAGAACTTGAGGCAGGTGAGCAGGTAAAAGCAGTTATCCTTGGGAATGAACCGCTATGGGATTACTTAGTATGGGAGAGTAATCAGCAGTCTCAGTCAGTTTCTCACGTCACGATTGGTCCAAGAGTTTCTCAGGCTAGAACCAATGCCATAATAGGAACGGACCGGCGTACCTATCACCTCGAACTTATTTCAACAACGAAATCGGACTACGTTCGCAGTGCTAAGTTCTATTATCCTCGCGAACGTCTACGAGAGTTCCAGTCACGTAAGCGGAAGCAAGAATTGGTTGAGGGAAGAAAAGCTAGCGCTGGAAAACGTGAGCAGATTCTCCAAGACATTTCACAATCCGGTGGTCTTCCCTATCAATATGTAAGCTTTGGTTGGGAAATCACAGGTGGAAAAGTCTCTTGGAAACCCCTTCGAGCATTTGATGACGGCGCGCACATTTATCTTCAGTTTCCCGAAAGCGTCGTCTTTGAAGATTTACCAGGCGTATACGCGCCCACGTCAGATGGCCAACTCGCTCAACCAGTCTGGAGAACCGTCAAGCCAGACGAGAAAAGAAGTCGTGAAAAGGGAACCTACATCATGATTGACGGTATGTTTGAAGAACTCCAACTGGTAGGTGGCTTTCGAGGAAAACAGCAAACCGTAGTAATTAAGAAGAAGCGCTAAGTCGATGGGAGAACAATCAGAAAAAGCGCTCAGCGAACTTGGTCTCCCAAGGGCTAATTCAAATGCTCTTCTCTTTGCGGCGTTAATTATAATCAGTGTCTTCGGAGTAATGGCTTATTCTTGCACCCGCGAGCGCAAGGGAGACGGTCGTGCGTTTGATGCACCGCCACAACCGCTTTCTGGAAATGAATGGTTTGTAGGGAAGGGGGTGGGTATAGATTTTCCGAAACCAGAACCAATGCCACAGGTAATCGCCCAGGCACCCCCTATGGTTCGACCGGCACATGGCCAAGGAGGAGCACCAAGAAAGCTTTTAGGCGGAAAGGTTTACGGTGATACGGAAAACCGACAAGAAGTTCCACGACAACCTGAAGAAAACGACCTTCTAGCGGAAGATTATATTGCGTCCTTTGATCCAGGACCAACACCCGTTCGTCTTGGAGCACGACGTCCCGAGTATTATCTGGAGCGGGATGTTGAAACTCCAATTAGCGATTTTGAAATTAAGGCTGGTACTGCAATTCCCGCCCAGCTCGATATGGGCATCAATAGTGATCTTGGTGGTCCCGGCGTAGCACATATCACACGAACCATTTACGACACCGTCACCGGACAGTTTCCTCTAATTCCTCCCGGAACGAAACTCTACGGGAATATTAACCCGAATGTGTCCTTCGGACAGACACGAGTCGATGTTGTCTGGGAGCGACTAATCTTTCCCAATGGAGCAAGCCTAGTCGTTCAGAACATGCGAGCGTCGGATAGAAATGGCCAGCTTGGTCTCTACCATACTGTAGACAATCACTATCACAAGCTGTTTGGAGGAGCGATCCTGCTAAGCGCAATCTCAAGCGGTGTTCAACTTAGCCAGCCGCAACAGAGCGCCAATTTTGGCTCTGCTCCTTCTGTTGGACAGACACTTGCAGCGACTCTTGGCCAGAACCTTGGTCAGGTGAGCACTGAATTAATTCGCCGCCAAATGGATGTAAAGCCAACAATTATCATCCCGAATGCTGAACACTTCACTGTGATTGTAAACAAGGACATGGTCTTTCCTGGGCCATATGGAACTTGGGACTGACCAGTATGAGTTTACCAGAGGAACAAAGAGAGAGACTTCTTGAAAAGCTTTCTAGGGAAGTTCGTGGGCCGATTCAAACGGCACTGAACGATAAGGATGTAATTGAAATTGTCTGTAATTCTGATGGGACCGTTTGGAAACTCAGTCGGCAAGGTGGTTGGGAAGAAGTCGATCATATTTCTTCGGCAAAAGCAGATAGTATTCTAAGCACCGTCGCCGCTCTTACCGAAAATATTATCAATCTCAACAATCCTCAAATTCAATGCGCCTTTCCACTCGATGGAAGTCGTCTTCAGGGACTTTCTCCTCCTGCTGTTCCTACCCCCATCTTCGATATCAGAAAGCACTCTGCCCATATTTATTCAATCGACGAATACGTGAAGGACAGAATTATCACTCAGGAGCAAGCAGACATCATCAGAGAGGCAGTCACCGCCCGGCAGAACATTCTCATCTCTGGGGGAACATGTTCGGGAAAGACAACGCTTGCCAAAACCATCATTGATTTAGCCCGCATGCTGGGTAAGCCGGGTGAGAGGTACGTAATCATTGAAGACACTAAAGAGCTTCACTGTAAGGCAAAAAATATTGTTCATATTCACGCCTACTCACGGGACATGCTCTCACGATTTACTCAAGCTGCGATGCGGCTTCGGCCTGATCGCGTCATTGTTGGTGAGGTTCGTGGCCGTGAAGCTTATGACCTCATGTATCTTCTTAACTCTGGTCATCCAGGATCGTTCACGACGATTCATGCAAACAACTCTCGACTCGCCCTGCATAAGTTCTTAATGCTCGCCCGCGAGTCAGGCGAGGACGTGCATCCCAATCGCGTAGTCGAATGCTTTGATATTGTGATCTCTATTAAGAGGACCGAACACGGTTTACGAGTAGACGACGTAGCCGAGGTCGTTGGTTATGACCGTTCGGATTTTATCGTGAAGTCGTTAAGTCAAGGAGAAATGTCATGAAGAGTTCATCTCAAACAATAATATACATTCACTATCTTTCTGCGATCACTTTCTTGTCACTTATGTTTCTACTTCCTTCCGAAGCTCACGCCTCCGGAGCGCTCTCGGGCGGCGGAGGCGCTGGGCTTCCTTATGAACAAGGCGTTGGCATTATCTGGACCTCAATTAGTCAATTTGTTGCACCGATAGCCGTCGCACTTGGAGTGATTGTAGGAATCATTCTTTTTGCGCGAGGGTCTGCTGGTGCCGCCATTTATTCTCTTTTCGGCTTTGCCTTGATTGGTGGCGTGGCGTTAGGGATTACCGAGATTTTCAACGCATTCGGCTGGGATGGTGCGACTCTCAACTCAGTTCATTCTGTCTCTGAATCAACTAACATGCATGTTGGAGAACTGAAATGAGCGACGAACTTGCAAAAGACGGATTGCTTGAAGTTCCGATCCATTCGTCGCTTTGGAAAACCGTTCTCCTTGCAGGGGCAGATAGGCGCGTGACAATTATCATCCTTGGCTCGTGTATGGTCCTTGTTTTACTCTCCAGGTTTTCCTTCTGGCCGTGTGTGGTAGCCTTTGCCCTCGCCACGCTCGGTCAGATTCTTGGAATCAAACTTGCAAACATCGATCCGCACATAATCGACGCTTACTTCAGACACATCGGATTCAAGCGCGTATACCTTGCAAGGCCGGATATCGCTTTTCGACCTAACAAACCTTATCCCTCAGTTCCGAAGGTGTAAAAATGAGACGATCCACTAAGCTTACCGATAGAATATCCGAAGGGTATCCCGATAAACTTAATTACGCTGAACTCATCGCGCCGGGAATGATGCTCATGAAGGACGGAGCCTTATTAGCTGGCTGGGAGTTTAACGGGCCGGATTTGGAATCGGCGAGCGCCTACGAACTTAACGCTCTCGCCGCACAAATTAACAGTGCTTTTCTTCATCTTGGTGATGGTTGGATGCTTCACCACAATGTGATGAGATTCCCCGCACTTTCCTATCCGGGAAGCGGAAACTTTCCCGATCCCACAACGGTGCTTCTGGATCTTGAACGAAAGGAACGGTACGAAAAGACTGGTACACTATTTGAAAATGTTTCTTCATTGATTCTTACCTACAAAGCTCCCGACTCCTCCGAAAATGTCGGAAACCGCCTCTTCATCGAAGGTTATTTGGAGCAAAGCGCAACACTCAATCGAACCCAAGCAATTTTTCTTGGGAAATGTGAACAAGTCGAAGCAACTTTGTCAGCACTACTTCGGATGAGGCGCATGGGAGATGCAGAGCTTCTTACGACTCTTCATGCCTGTGCGACCGGACTTGACCACCCCGTGCTGGTTCCAGACCCCGCAGTTGATCTCAGTTACTACTTAGGCAGTCAGGATCTGATCACCGGGTTCTATCCTCAAGTGGGAGACAAACACTTCGCTGTAGTGGGAATTACCGGATATCCCGAAAAAGGGATTCCAGAAATTCTCTCGTCGATAACTCGCTTACCCATGCCACTTCGACTCTCTTCTCGTTTAATATTTTGCGAGCCGTACACAGCCGAGAAGAAGATTGACCGCAAACGTGCTTACTGGGAGCAGAAGCGCACGAGAATAAGCGACATATTTGCTAAGTCGCTTAAATGGGAAGAAAGCGGACACATTGACCAACACGCAAATCTCATGATGAACGACGCACTTGAAGCTCAAGCAGAGGCAGCTTCAGGACACATACGGTATGGTCACTTCACGCTCACTGCGATTGTTTCTGGAGACAATCGCGAACGCGTCATCGAAAATGCAAGAGAAATAAGGAAGGAGTTTCAAAACAGAGGCTTAAATGCACGGATAGAAACCTTTAACGGGATAGAAGCATTTCTCGGGTCACTTCCTGGTCATGGTTATTATGATGTGCGTAAGCCAATCCTTCACACAATGAATGTTTCTCATCTTGCGTCTTTCTCGACTATTTGGGCGGGGGAAGAGATGCATCCGTCGCCTCTTTATCCCCCAGCAAGCCCAGCTCACATGTTCTGTGTTTCAAGTGGGCGCACACCTTTTCGATTCAATACCTTCGTTGATGACGTTGGTTCCGCTATTGTCATTGGACCAACCGGCTCTGGAAAGACGGTGCTTCTAAACACCATGGTTCTTCAGGATTTTCGCTACCCTGACATCCAAGTGTTTTACTTTGACAAAGATTATGGAGCATACGTCATTGCAAAAGCCGCAGAGGGTATGCACTACGATCTTCTCGGCGAGCACGACAACGACTCTGGAAATCGTATTGCTCTTTATCCGCTTGGACGAATTGAGGACATCAGGGAACAAATATGGGCCTCTGATTGGGTCGAACTTCTTTTTTCTCAGCAAGGCTTGCATATTACCCCTGAGCAGAGAACGTATATCACGCAAGCAATCATTCGGCTCACCGAATCCGAGTCAAAGACACTTACAGAACTTTTAATTACGCAGGACAAGGAACTTCAAACAGCGCTCAAGTACTACCAACTGGGTGGCTCAAGCGGAGGCATCCTCGATGGAAGTAAAGACGCACTCCGCGAAAGTCGTTTTCAAGTCTTCGAACAAAGTCATCTCCTTAAAAAAGGAGACAAACTGGTTGTCCCCACACTCTCCTACATCTTTCACCAGATAGAGCTTCGAATGGATGGACGACCAACGAAAATCTACATTGATGAAGCCTGGGTGAATCTGATGAATGCGCTTAGTCTTGAGCAAGTTGAGGACTGGCTGAGAACTGTTCGAAAGAAAAACGGCGCACTGATACTTGCAACTCAAAGTCTCCTTGAAATTGCGAACTCAGCCATTAGAGACCTTATCCTTGAATCCTGCCCCACAAAGATTTTTCTTCCTAACCCAGAGGCGACGAATCCAGCAAACCGCAAGCAATACGAAGCCATCGGGCTAAGTGACAGGCAGATCGAGCTTATCGCGAAAGCCGTTCGTAAACGCGACTACTACTTTGTCTCACCACTTGGAAAAAGAATGTTCGCCCTCGACCTTGGTCCATATGCCCTGAACCTAGTCGGCGTGAATGGAAAAACTAACCGTCATCGAGTGGATGAATTGATGAAAGAACACAAGGACGAGTGGCTTGCAGCTTGGCTTCAAGAACGGGGCTTAGAAATATATGCAAAAAAATGGAGGCAATTGAAAAATGACTTATTCACACAAACTAAAATGCAACCTCTCAAGCATGTTTCTCCTTTGGTTTCTAAGCAGCGTGCAAACGGGACAAGCACAGGTGCCGGTGATTGACGCAGCTAATCTTGAGCAAAGCATCGAGATCTTTCTAAAAAACGCGGCCATGTTAAAAATTATGATCGATAATATCCAGAAAGGGCATGGAGACGGGGAAGCGGTAATCCCACTTCTTAAGCAGTTAGAGGAGGTGATCAAGCAAGGAGAAGCACTCGGATATGGCGCGGACGACATCACTGGAGTGTTTGAAGAAAAGTTTCCTGGTTATGAATTACCGGAAGGCTTGTGGGCAGAACGAAGCAAGATGTGGACAGACACTCAACTCAATACCTTAAGAAATGTTCTTGAATCGGTACATCTTCAGAACGAAAACTACGCTCAAGAACAGGACTTAGTCGATGGAACGCTCGAAAAGAGTAATTCCGCGGTTGGACATATGCAAGCATTACAACAGGGTAATGCCCTCATGGGGGCTACAGTAAAGCAGTTAGTAAAGTTCCGTCAGCTTATGATGTCGCAGATAAACGCGGACACCGTATATCGTGCTGCTGAAACGGCAAGACGCGCAGAATCCGAAGCAAAAGGCGTCGCGTGGGCTTCTGCAGCTCCGCGAACGCTTGAACCAATGTCGCCCAATGATTCGCGAGGAGTCGGAAACTTGGAGCTTATCAACCCACGACGTTAGTACGAAGGACCACAAATGGACCCACAAAACTCTACATTAATTCAAGCGCTCCTTGGTGAACTGAGTAGCTCTTCAACGGTATGGTATAGCGTAGTCCTGCCTTATGCTCGCGCCATCTTCTTTACCCTTGTGGGCTTTCAGCTCCTCTGGAGTTCGATCACTTTTGCTCTTGGAAAGAGACAGGGGGATGAATTTATCTCCATGCTGTTCATTATGGTCATTGATGTTGGGTTTTTCTTTGCTCTGATGTTACATCCCGACTGGATAGTAGATATTCTCAATTCCTTCCGTGCTATCGGACGTGATGCCTCGGGAATTCAACGCTTGTCGCCAGACGCGGTTGTGGACACTGGCCTACGACTAGCAAGCGCTATTA
>CAZDIO010000045.1:0-15447 GCA_964505555.1 uncultured Bdellovibrionales bacterium | reverse complement strand
TTTTATTTTTTTTTTTTTCTTGTTTTCTAACCAAACGACAGGGGTTTTCATTTTATTAGAGGTTCTAATTCTGAATAGGGGACTAATCAACATTCACCCTCAAACCTTCACCGCCCTCACAATCAACTCCCCCCCACAAATATACCGATACTCCAACGTTCTAAAGCCATATTCGGCAAGAGTGTCGATGAGCATCTGTTTTGTATAGTGCGTGATGTGTTCATCAGCGTAAGCATTAGGAAGAAGTTTTCCATAAAAGAATTCAATGATCGGCCACCAGATTCGTCCATAGTCTGGGGTTCCGACTACAAGGGTTCCGTGAGGTTTGAGCACTCGAAAGAGTTCCTGAAAAATTACCTTATCAAAAGGAATATGCTCCAACACCTGCGAGTGAACTATCTGTTGAAATGACTCGTTTGCAAATGGCAACGAAAAAGTGCTTGCTTGAACTCGGTGAGGATTTGTTTTTTTTAGATAACGAAGCTTTCTAAAAGCGAGATCCATCGCCACCGCTTTTGGCATGTCTTGGATAATCTTACTGCTTCCACAACCGATATCGAGCGTTGACTGGTTTGACCGCAAGAACCCTGTCACTAGAGCATGGCGCCTTCTCTGCCAGTACCGTTGAAGCGGAATCCAGCTATAGTAGGCACGATGATCATAGTCTGCAGACTCTACGGAGTTTCTTAAGATCCACAGTTCGTAAAGAGTATGGAGATAGGACCAGAGAAACTTGATGAAAGAAACCTTTGAGTAACCACCCTTTCTCGGTAAGTAGTGAATAGGAACCTCTGCCACTGAGAAACCATCGGCATAAGCCCGGATGAGGATCTCTTCAAGAATGTTAAAATCCTCCGATCGATACTGCTCCGGTGTCAGGAGCGATGCTCGATAGAGTCGATAGCCGCTCGAGACATCTTGGACCGGAACATGAAGAAGCGTTCGAAAGGTTTTATTTAAAACCAGGGAGAGTATTTTTCGAAAAAATGGCGCCGCAGTATCCCCTTCAGCGACAAAACGAGAACCAACAACGATATCTCCTTGGTGACGAGCATTCCATAAGGCCTTAATCGATTTCGGAGAGTGCGAACCATCGGCATCAAAGGTAATAATAAATTCCCCTCGAGCAAGGAGAAAACCCTCTCGAAGCGCCCCTCCATAGCCGATCCGTTTTTGGAGGTGCACTCGCGCTCCCAAAGCTTCTGCCTTACTCCAGGTGTCGTCGGTAGAACCGGCATCGATGACAATAATTTCAAAGGTGAGCTTTAACTCTTTAAGAATATCTTCAGTCTCTCTCAGCAGCAAAGAGATCGCCTCCCCCTCATTTCGGGTAAGGAGAATTACGCTGATGAGCGGGAGTGGTGTCATATAAGAGTTAGAAAAACCAGAAGTTCAAAACGGGAAGCGCCCCCTTCTTTCGGTCCTACCGGTAAATAAAGAAAAGCCGAATCAAGGTGACCATTTCGTGCCCTCAAAAGCAAAAGGATCACCTTGCGTGTAAAAACTTTTACACGCTTGATTCGGCTGCGACGCTGCCATATCTATCCATTAAGATATTCGGATCCGGACGTACAGACCTTTTTTTCGTCTTTTTAAAGAAAAAATCCTTTTAAGCGCACTAAAGCCCTCTTCTTTAAGATAGAAGCAGAGAGAATTTAGTTTCATCTTTATTAAAGCAACTTAAACACAGAAATCAAGATCCCCTGCATTACTAAGAAGATGGTCTCGTTCTACACAGAAGAAATATCTGTTGATTTAGAAAATCAAAATTAAAAAATTAAAATTAAAAAACTTTTTTATTTTTTAAAAAAATTTCTCCGATCGCTTGACCTTCTTAAAAGCATGTGAGAAACATCTCCGTAGAGCAAGGAAGGATAAAAACTTCACTGAACATCACGCTCTTGAATATTTCTTCACGGAAGTATTTGTTAGCAGGGTGGTTATAAGAATTTTATTCTGGGGTGACTCGGCTTACGAAAAACGTGCTTGTTTGGGAAACTAAACAAAAAACTGCTCGAAGGCTTTCTTACTTCGGTTTATTTGGTGAGCAATCATCAGATCAAATCAAAAGGGAAAAGTTATTGCCCTCAAAAAGTTATAACTTTTCCCTATGCACGCGACGCTGCCAAAAGCTCGTCGCGTTTTTTTTTGTACTTATTTCTACCTTCTCTAAAAACCTAAAAAACAAACTTCGATGCTTTAACAAAGAAGTTGTTTATCTTTCTCAAGAAGATTCAATCGATACGGTTCGGCAAATAAGCTTTGTGCATCTTCACGAACCATTGTTGAAAGGCCTTTTATAAGCTGAACATGTCTACAGACCTCTGCCCAGTTTTGCTCGGCGATATGTTGCTTCAAACTTGCAGCAAGGATCCGTTGTTTAGAAACAATGACGCTATACTGTTTTAGACGCTGAACGATGTGCTCAGGCATTCCTGGCAAGGCATCTTTGTATACTGATATTCGCGAATCGAGCGCATCGATATAGGCAATCAGTTTTTCAATAAGCACTTCATTATGCATAAAACCACCTCTTTCTTCCCCACTCATAAATTTCCCATTACTTCCCATACTATCCCTCCTCTCCATGCTCTTAACTTACTCCTTGCAGGAACTATGCCGGGGTTGGATAAAGAACCGTTCAAAATGGGAACTGGACCGGAACCAATGTTATAAAGAAGCAAATAAAGACGAGAACGGAGGCTATAAGGATTTCGCGTAAGCTCGTTAGGAGAGTTACTTTCCTAATATAATAGTTTCTATGACCAGTGAAATATTCACCGAGATATCCAACTACCGAGCCCTTCCAGAAAGAGCACCGAGCAGATCATAGAGCTGAAGAAGATGTGGAGTGGTCGCAGAGATTGCTTCCCTATGTTTTTCAATCAATTGTTTATCTCCACGAACAAAAGGACCGGTGAGCGCCTTTGAAAAAGTGTCCTTTGTCGGCTCATGAAAAACATTAGAAAGAGTGCCTTTGGTTAGAGAAGAAAGGATTAAAAAACTATCTTTCTCACCCACCCCGGCTTGCTGAAGGAGCTCAAAGGACGCTTGCAGTAAGGTAACGAGATGGCCTGAGGCAAAAACGTTTCCCGCATGATACGCCGCTCGATTTATTGTCTCGTTCTTTTTTGTTGGGAGAGAAACATATCTTCCTCCAATATGCCGTATGAGATCCGCTGTCACCCCGTATGAATCAGGAGAGCCCTCGAAGGTATAAATGACACTCCCATCACGGGGAAGCTCAACGTGATCACCTAGAATTGGATAACAAGGATGTAAAACCCCAATTTCTCCACCCCGATCTTTAAATACCTGAAGTGGTTCAAGTCCCTGCCCACCACTACAATGATAAATGAGAAATCCCTGCCAAGAACTTCTTACTGAAGCAATAAGGCTAGCAACTGTTAGAAGTGCATCATCTTTAACAGTAAGAAAAAGAAGGAAATGTTCTTTATCTTCTTCTCTCTTTGGGCTTGGAATGTCTTGTAGTTTCGAAAAAAACTGAGCGGAGATCTCTCTCCCATCAAACTGAAAACCAACACAACCAGGGAATCGATCCGCAAATTCTCTGGCTGTATGTTGAGCTCTTCTCGTAATAAATCGGAGATTCACTCCACACATTGCAAGCAAAGAAGCAATTGCGCTTCCTGCCCGACCTGCTCCAATAACTGCTGCATCCATCTCATTTCATCCATTTATTACAACGCGTCACATTTATCACACACCCCTCATGACAACAAACCCATCCTCCTCAGATCCGATCGAAGATTGCCTTAATAGTTCATCTCGATTATGAATTAGTAGCAAAAGGCAGATCGATGTTACATTTTCAAGTAATCACATTATTTCCTCAATTGTTTGTCCCGTTTCGCGAACATGGATTGATCTCACGAGGGATCGATGATGGCCTTCTTAACCTCAGCACGATCTACCTAAGAGATTACGCAATCAATACTCAGGGTCAGGTCGATGACACTCCCTATGGAGGAGGATCGGGGATGGTGCTTCGCCCTGAGCCAGCCGCCGCCGCAATCCAAGCTGCTAAAAAAATCACCCCACAAGCAAAAGTAATCCTCCTCTCTCCACGAGGAGAGGTGTTTACACAAAAAACTGCACAAAAACTTTTCGAAGAAAGCTCTGGAGAAAATGGGGGCCTTATTCTCCTTTCTCCTCGCTATGAAGGGATCGATGAACGTATCGCTTCGAAATTTGTCGATTATCAGATTTCAATCGGCGATTACGTCGTCATGGGTGGGGAAGTTCCTGCGATGCTGCTCATTGAAAGTATTGCTCGCCTGGTTCCAGGTGTCCTTGGCAATAGCCAATCCTTAGAGAGTGAATCTTTTCAAGATGGGCTCCTTGAGTATCCACAATATACAAAACCAAATGAATTTGAAGGAGAGCATGTTCCTGAAATTCTACTCTCTGGAAATCATCAAAAGATCTCCGACTGGCGAAAAGCTCGCGCTATTGCAGATACCATTGAACGACGAGCCGATCTCCTCAATGTTCAACCTCAAATAACTTGCGACCTTTCGGTTGCCTTAGTTCATCATCCCGTTACAGATAAGCAGGGGAAAACTATTACCTCTTCAATTACCCACTTAGATCTCCACGATATTTCTCGCTCCGCTAAAACATTTGGAGTAGATCGTTTCTATGCAGCTCATCCCGTAAGGGCGATGCGAAAACTTGCTCAAAAAATCTTTGACCACTGGGATACCGGATATGGCTCCATATACAATCCAAATCGAAGTGAAGCGTTACAGACGTTAGCAATTGTTACCGATCTTGATGATGTCTTTATCGATATCGAAAAACGGTGCGGGGTGTTTCCAAAGGTAATTACAACTTCAGCAAAGCCAAGTAGCAAACAGATCAGTTACGAAAAAATGCGTGCCCACTTACGAACCTCAACAGAACCTCACCTCCTTCTTCTTGGAACTGGTTGGGGACTCGGTTCAGAAATTATGGATGGTGCCGATTATCATCTTGAGCCGGTACATGGAGCTGGGGACTACAATCATCTTTCTGTCCGTGCTGCGGCGGCAATTATATTTGAACGATTGCTCTCTAATAAATCCAATGACTGTTAATAGACGGTTGCTCTCTTGGGCATTAATAATCTCACTGCTCCTTGTTCTCTCTTTTCAGACCTTCTATTTGCAAACACACTATTCGCTCGATTCTTTTGGTGATATTGGAAAAAAAGACTTCGTTGCTTATTGGACAGCAACAAACCTCTTTCTCTCCGGCGGGAATCCTTATGATTTGACCCTTCTTCATAACGAGCAGCAGAGTTTAGGGTTCAATGCGCTTACCCCACAAAATGTTTGGAACCCTCCGTGGATATTTACGATCCTCTCACCTTTAACTTTTTTTACTTTTTCTCAAGGAGCGTTGTGTTGGTTTGTTTTAAATATCTTATTTCTCTTTATCAGTAGCGTTTTGGCTGTCAAAACACTTTGTGATGAAAATCCGAGAAATTCCGCTTCATTTCTGGTTATCACTTTTTTTGCCGGGCTTCTCTTTATCCCCACTATTTCAACGTTGTTGTTTGGACAACTTAGCCTCTTTATCACCTGCTCTTTTATCGGCGCATTTTGGGCGCTTCGAAATCGACACGATATATTAGCTGGGTTCTTCCTCCTTGTGCCAACGATAAAGCCTCATCTGATTTATTTAGTAATCGTAATTTTATTTTATTGGATCATAAAAACGAAGCGCTTTAAGATTATCCTTTCGTTTCTTAGTTTTTTTTCAGCACTCTTGTATCTAACTTCTCTTCAGTCCCCTCATGCTTTTCAGTTCTGGTTTCATCCAACAGATAATCCATTACGATTTCTCCCCACTACGGTTGTCTCGTATCTTGGCTTACTGTATCCAGAGGCGGGATCCATGCCACCGCCTGGAGTGGTCTTTGCTATTCCGGTGATCGTTTCAGTCATCACCCTGAGTTACTATTTGATACCGAAGAGAACCCCTGATTGGAAACGCGATCTTCCTCCCCTTCTCTGTCTCTCCTTATTTACTGCGCCCTATGGGTGGATGTTTGACCACGCCATACTTCTTATTGTGCAGGTGGCGTTAGTTCAGCGGAGTTTTTATTCTAAAACCGGGGCTACAAATGGCATAAAGATACTGGTACTTCTTTTTATCCTTCAGGATTTTGCCGCACTCCTCTCTTTTGTGCTCCCCTACCAACACCTGTTTGCGTGGTTTCCTTTAGCGCTTCTTGGAATTTGGATGTTTAGTACGCGCAGCGCAAACTTCGGAGAAGAAAAATTATAACCCTGCTTCTTCCTTACTGAGGGCAGGAATAGTCGGCGTGGCGATCTTTTCTTCTTGAGGAGGCTCCTTCTTACTATGATTTGTAATCTCTAACATTCCTGCCATCTTCTCTTTTAGATTTTTACTTGAATCAGAAAATGTTCTTACAAAGTTAGAGGAGATTCCCACCGCAGCCGTTCCTCCTTGCTCAACGCCAAGCACGAAAGAGGAAAATGGGAAATTAACCTTTCTATCTTCAGTATTTGCAAATGACCAACAACCAATAATTGTTCGCTGATACCCCCCACGGCGATTATACACCACCTTGTAAATAGGAAGCATGGTTTCCTTATCGACAATTAAAATCTGTCGACCATCGAGATAATACGGATCTCTCGGACTGAGCTCAAGGATCCAAACCTTTCGAGGGGTAAAGACAATCTCGGTAGGAACCCATGCAGAAAATTGCGGGAAGCGTTTCGTATCGAAGTTCCAGAGCATTGTTGAGGCACGTCCATCACTTGCCTGAAACAATCCTGTAACTCCCAGCACCGGATCTGCCGCTACCTTTTCACCATCTCCAGCCACGACTTCACTCCCCCAGTTGGGAACCATCAACTCCTCATGAAGACGACCGATCGGATGCGAAGGGAATGGAACAAGCAGAGTTTTTTCGTCAACCACCTTTGCATTTACCGATTGTATCTTTGACGACCAAACAAAAAGATCGTCAAAAGTTAATATCCCCTGAAGAATGGGATCGCTTCGATTGGATGCTAACACCTCCCTACTTCTCCCCATCACCGGAGAGTAGATCCAGAGACGATCTTCTCCCTCTCCCCGATAACGCCACGATACTTGTGCATAACCATACACTACTGGTGGAGAAGAAAGTCTTAGAACTTCTCTCCGAAGGAGATCGTTTGGTCCAGAAAAAGACAACGTGCCCTCCGCTCCAACATCATTTTGATTTGGAGTTAGTAAGGACTGTCGATAGATCAATCCACTTGCACGACGATGGACGGCGCGAGCGCTCATCCAAAAAATATCCATCCCATACAGCAGATCTCCGACCTGAGCTTCACTGTAAAGAATGTTCCAAAGAATTTTGTATGCCTTACGTTCTGGATTCTGCTCACTATCAATTTCGTTAGTAAAGCCAAAGGGGTATCCAGGTTGAATTTTGCTCTGATCGTTTACAATCAGATTGTACTGCTCATCAAGACCGAAGTTGCCAAGGTTTTCTTTAGTACCCCTAAGCCAAAGAGAAGTCGGCTCCCATTGTAATTCTGCTTTTTTTGAAACTGCGATGACCATCTTCTCCTCTTTGAGCCAGGTCGCAATGGGCGCAAGAAGGAGTTCATAAAAGAGAGAAACGTTCTTCTTCGTGACAAAAAGCTCCGCAGCAGAATTCGGCATTGGAGAAATATCAACACTGTTTTCGTTGCTTGAAGGGGAATTTTGAGCAAAAGAATTATTAAAAGATGGAGATATAAAAAAGAAAATGGCAAAAATACAAACACATTGCCAAATAATTACCGCTTCGCTCCGACGCCTGAGCATTCGGCTCGAAACGATAGAAGTAGTTCTCGCTTCCTCCGTGACCATTGCTACCACCCATGAATCTCAATGATCATACAATTGCGAGCTAATACCCTCCTCCTAATGGATTTTTCTCAACTGCTTTCATCTGCTCTAAGTGCTCTTGAAGGAGCGCCGCTGGTCCCTTATCTTCTAGTATCCGAGAACGCATCATCAACGTTTCTTTGTCTTCTACAAACGCTCGCGGATCGGGGGGATAAATTGTGGGATGAATGCCAGTATCCATCCGAATTGCGTCGACAGGACAAGCTTCAACACAGTAACCACAATAAATACAAAGTAATGTGTCTATCTCATATCGTGCGGGAAACTTCTCAATGTTTGGATCATCGTGCTCAGCTGCTTCGATATAGATACACCTTGCAGGGCAAGCCGTTGCACAGAGGAAACACGCTGTACAACGAACACTCCCCTCTTCATTGAGTGTCAATCGATGCCGCCCACGATAACGAGCAGCATAGGGACGCATCTCATCGGGATACTGAATCGTTGCCCAAGCCTGACTATTTTTTTTAAAACCGATAGATTTGAGAATAAAAATCGTAAAATTTCTGATCAAACGGCCACCGGTTAGAAGAACACCTTTTGTTACCTCTACGAGATAAAGGCGCTCAAGGAGTGTCATCTCTTCACGGCGTTTCATAAGGCTTTAAACTGAGATTATAATTAATATCTGACCGGAAAACTGAAATAATCACTAACAGAACTTCTCATAGCGTTCAATGGAATCTTCATAAGAGTGTGATTAGCATACGCTTATCCTCACCACACAACAATTGGCTCACTGTTTTCATTTGACTTTTACCGTAGATAAGATAAGAAAAGAAAACCATTTACCGTTAAAAATCTGTTATATTTGTTAGTATGATGCAAACAATAGAAATTTTTTACACTTTTCAGTGTCCTTACTGCTACCTAGCAATTGATCGACTTTCCCAAATTGAAAGGAAGTTTGATGTGCGGGTCCTGTGGCAACCCTACTCCGCCAAGGCGGCAGGACAACCATTTCATAACTCTCATCTCTCCCCTGAAAAAACGAGCTATATTCGTCAGGATGTTGTCAGACTGGCAAAGGAGATGGAGATGCCGATGGTAATGAGAACCGATTGGCCAGAAAAAGAGTTTGATCCTGAAAGAAGCATTCGTGGCGCCCTAATCGCATCGGATCTCGATATTATCTTAGAGTACAATATTAAGATGTTTCACCGCTGGTGGGGCGAAGGTGAAGATCCAAATGATCAAGCCTTCTTTGTTCAACTCTGTGATGACCTTGATTTAGATCCCAATGAGTTTGCTGGCCGTATGAGTACTTCAGATACCCGTGAACGGGTGAAGGGACTCTATAAACGGGGTAAGAAATTGGAGATCTTTGATACTCCAATGATCGTCATCGGTGAAGAGCGCTTTTTTGGAATTGATCGCATTCAGATGGCAGAAGATCGACTCGCAGAGCTTGGAACAAAGCGCTCGACGAGATCCTAACCTTGGTGTGTCCACGCGAATTCCGCGGTTCATAATCACAAAAGACGAGCATCCGGAAACATTCCAGGTCCACGATACGATCTCTCTTAGCGGAGACAATCTCCATCATCTTGTGCATGTTTTAAGAAGACGCATCGGGGAAGAGGTGGAGGTTGTTCAAGAGAACGAAACGGCAGCATTTCAAGGTAAAATAGTTGAAATCACTACCGAGCACGCAAACGTTTGCCTAGAACACAAAATCCAACTTCCTTATCAACCCAGTGTAAATATTGTTGTCGCACTTTCAAAAGCAGCCGTTTGTGATTTTATTGTCGAAAAATCTGTTGAGCTTGGAGCAACGCAGATCTCTTTTTTCTTAGCAAACCGCAGTCAGGGAGCGTTTGAAGGAACAAAGCGGTTAAGTCGATTTAATCGGGTATCGCAAGCAGCAATAAAGCAGTCCGGTGCTTCTACAAATGCTCCAAAGATCAGTTGTTTTCAAACCCTCGAGGAGGCACTTTCAGCTCTCCATAACAATAAAATGGCCCCAAGCGCCGACGAGTATCGCTTATTATGCATCCCTTCAGGAGAGAACATTTTGAATCTATTGAAAAAAGAACCGTGTCATCTCGAGGCGTTATCACCCGAGAGCACCTCTCTCTCTCATAAGATAGCGAAGAAACCCGCAAAAGATATTTCTCTTCTTGAGCATTCAAAAAAAAATGCCGAATCATCTCTTATAGTTGGCCCAGAAGGGGGACTCACTTCAGAAGAGATAGAGACCTCTCTGAAATATGGCTACCTCGCGAGTTCTCTGGGAGCAAAGGTTTTGAGAACGGAAACAGCGGCGCTTCTTGCGCTCTCTCTTGTTTTGCTTTTTCGTTCACAAGATTGCTAGGAATGTTTTCTCTCTAAAGGTTTTTAAAAATGCGCTGCCCTGCGTGCAATTTTGTATCCTCAAACAAACGAGATAGTTGCCCAAACTGTAACTTCGATCTCCGCCCTCATAAAATAGCACTTGGTCTTCCTGTTACGCCACAGAGCGGAGCCCCCTCTCCAAAATCCCCATCAACGCCCCCTCAGGCTCAAAAAGGGGTCGAAAAAGAAACAGCAAAGGCCTCATCATTACCTGAAGAAAGCACTTCAAATGAGAATAAAGGTGGGCTTACCTGGGTTTCAAAATTACTAAAAAAGGAACCAGACAAAAAAGTAGAAAGCAATAAAGAATCTAAGCTCGCGCCGGAACCAAAAGTACTTCTTCGCCCCCCTCAAGAAAACCCAATGGTACCGGTTGAACCGAAAAACACTTTAGAAAAACCCCTCGAGAGCCCAGCGGAAAAAGTAGCAGAAAATTCTAAGCCTCAACTCCCAGAGAAAAAACCAACAGCACCCGACCTTGATACTCCATTACCACTCTCTCTAAACGAATTTTTAAGTGAAAACCTCCCAAACGAAGAGATGAGTCTTGCGGAACTTGCTCGAGACGTACAAGGGATACCGGATGTTTCCCCTCCGCCAGAGGCATTTCGTTCTGGAAGTCCAACACCGGTTGTCAGCCCTCAGGTCATTGAGTTTAACGGTGATGATGAAGAGCTTTTTCAAAAGCAACTCGATGAACTCATTGGAGATGTTACGTTTGATATTGAAGCAGTCAAAGGGGAAAAGAAAGAAGGCGTTCCTGCTCAAACAGAGTCTCAGAATGCTGAATTCGCTATCGATGATGAATTGAGCGTGATGTTTGAGGTCGATGTTTCCGAAGAGGATTCATCAGAACTTCTCACGCCAACTTCTCAGCTCTCTTCTACTCCTCCAAGCACCTCTTCTGTTTCTGAAAATCAGTTACTGCACGATCTTGCCGCAATTGTCAGTGAGATCTACGGTATCCCAACAGAGCAAATTCTTGCTGGCAACCTCCCCGAAAAAAAACAACAAGACAGACTACCACAAGAAGTCATAGAAGAGAGCGCCCCTCTTGATCTTTCTCTCCAACCACCAGCCGATGAGCTTATTGAGGTAGTGGAGGAACCAAGTTTTTCCATCGAACCGCAGATAGCATCCGCTCCTCTTGAAGAGGATGACGATCTCAAAGGATTACTTGAAGAGGTCACTGATGTCCTAGATTCAATTTCGCTCACTGATGAAGATATTTTTCGTGCTGTCTCGCTAGAAACTGCGAAATATTTAGATTCTGGAAGAAGCTTTGATAGTAACGTTGAAGACGAGATTAATCCTCCTCATCTTGAGGAGGATTCCTTAAAAAAAAAACTTTAGATTCTCCTAAAAACGATCCCCACCTTGACCCTCTGTTAACTCTGTGGAGCGAGGTTGACAATGAACTTGTGGTAGCTTCCCAGGTGCTCGACGAGGAGATCGAGATTTCACTTACTGACCTAGCCTGCTTTCAACGATCAAAAGAGTTAGACATCCTTTTTGACGTAGTCGATGATGAGCTTCTTTCGCCACCTCAAAAAACAAAGACAACAACCAAGGTAATAAAGAGCTCTGAGCGAAAACTACTCAACACCCAATTAGATAAATTTGCCCACCGTGTCCAAAAAGAGGTTCTTCTTCACGAGGAGAAAAAGAAAAATAATCTCCTTGAAGACCTCGTGATGAAAAAAGAGCTTGAAAAAAAAGCTGTGCTGCTCTCTCTTTCCAACCAAGCTCCGATCCTCCGACGAATCTTTGGCTTCATCGTTGATTTAACAGTGATACTTACCTTGAGTGGAGTTCTTTTTTACTTCTCCTTTCTCTCTCCCGAGGTTCGAAGTGGCCTTTTGTCTCAACCGACAAATGAACTTTGGTATCTTCTTATAAAGATGCCAACTTTTGTGATGGTTTTTCTTACTACCTGGATCCTCATCTCCTCCCTCTTAACTTCAATGTCCGGCCAAACTCCTGGACAAAAGCTATTTGGTGCACAGACCCTGAACACCGAGGGCAACATTCCAGGACTCTATCAAGCCACCCTCCGATCACTAAGCCAACTAACAACTCTTCTCACCCTCGGATTTGGGATAGTCCCCCTCTTCGGCCCCAAAAAACGCCCCCTTCACGATCTCCTCTCCGGCACCGTAGTAGTAAACGCGAACTCCCAAACCTCACAGCCATTACGTTAAGAAAGATTTTATAGAACCACAGAGGCGCAGAGACACAGAGTAAAGAAATCTTGCCGAGATCCTACCCCACCCAGATAACCCCAATCCCAACTCGTAAATACACTCCATTTGACTCCCTCCCTCCTGTATCGTAAACCGATCCCTCTGCGATAGTTACGCTTCGCAGTACAGTCGAAGTGTGATTAAAGGCGGAGATTTGCCCAGAATCGAGGCGTGGGAATTCTGAGGAGCGGACTTTAGCGATAGCTAAACGAGCACCGCAAAAATTTCCCGCAACGTAGAGTCTTGGCAAATCTCCGCCTTTAATCACACTTCGAGCCCAGGTAGCTCAGTCGGTAGAGCAGAGGACTGAAAATCCTTGTGTCGGCGGTTCAATTCCGTCCCTGGGCATTTATAGCCAATGTGTCCGTCTAAACGAAGTGGCAAGTAGTTCGAAACAAAAACCTTCTATGCCAGCTTTCAAAAAAAAACCGCTAACAAAAGCAGTATCGGGGAAAAAAACGGTAGAAGATTTTGTTTCTCGTTTTAAAGCTGCTCTTGAAACTTCAAAGCACGATCCTTTTCAAGCACTACAAGGTGCTGGTGTCTCCTCTCCTCTTGTCATTTACTCAGAAGACCCACATCGTTTAAAACGTTTTCTTGGATGGTTTCGTGACCAACTTTCGAATGTGGCGATCCAAAATTATTTCGGTGGTGAATTAACGAGTGCTTCAACACTTAAACCAATTATCCAAAGCACCAATACTCTTTCCTTATTTTCACAGTATCAATTGATTATTGTTCATAATGTAGACGCAATAAAAAGTGCTCTCGGAACAAGCCTCGCACAGACTATTAATGCAGCACCACCGCAAACATTTTTTTTACTCACCGTAGGAAAAAAAGAGTTAAAATCCCAACTTCTTTCGGAATTGACCACCGCACCTACCTCAATCTCATTTCAAGAACTGAGTGGGGACTCTCTTCTACGCTGGGTTGAGCGAGAATCGAAACTCCACTCAAAGGGAGGAATTACCCCAGAAGCGGTAAGGGTTTTAGTCGATATCTACGGTGCAGATACTGCCAAAATATCACATCAACTTGGAAAGCTTTCTTTATTGGTTTCTCCTCTCGAGGCAATTTCTGAGGAGTTAGTAAAAACGATCTGTTTACATACCCCTGAACATACAAGCTTTGAGTTAATACAGATGATCGCCAAAAAGGATGCCCTCGTCTGTCAACTCCTCACTACACGCCTTCTCGAGCATGGGTTCCATCCGCTTCAACTCTGTTCCTTTTTAAGTAGAGCGATGAGGACGATTCTTGCACATAAAAGCACCACAAATAGCCAAACAGCGGAAGAAGCGATCTCCTCAGAACTTACAAACCCCTGGTTTGTAAGAAATCTCCGTGGACTCTTTCCGCTCTTTTCGATAGGTGAATTACGAGGGTCTTTAGAGCTTCTTAAAACGCTAGATTTTAAATTAAAGGACTCAAAAATCGCCGACCAAACGTTACTACTTACTACTGTAGAGCGGTTATGTTTAAGGAGCTTTCTGCGCCAAAGTTCCCCACTCTAAAGAGTTCCCCATCGCGCTCCGATATCTCCTCTACAACCGTTATAGACATGAAAGCCAAGATGCTCAAAGATTCTCATCGAATGACAAATTCACAACAACCCCTTCCCCTCTGTGACTCTGTGTCTCTGTGTTTAAAAAAATGCGCTGATACTAGTTTCATTTGCTCTTTTTTATTACACAGAGACACAGAGTCACAGAGGGGAAGGATAGAAAAGCGGGGGGGGTTATTAAGAGTTTTAAATCTTTTGTTGGGTTGCTTCTTCTTCTATTCTGCAACTATCGCTATGGCAGAAGAGGGACGTAATCCAACTCCTCTTCTTCCGGTAACTCGGGTTTCGCTCTCGCTAAACGATAAACTTCCAGCGATCGAACAGGAGCTTCCTCTTACCCTTCGTTACGATCAACGCACTTTAAAAGGGTGGCAATACCTTATTGGGCGCCTGACAAAACAGGGGTTTAGTGAAAAAAAACTCGTTTCAATCTTTGCCGATTCCCGAATGCCTTCTCGCGATACGCTGTATTTTAGTTTGAAACCTCAAGAAGGAAAACATCGTTATCGACATCACCTCACCTCCGTTCGGAGAAAAAATGCAGTAGCATTCTACCACCTCAATCGCAAAGCGTTTGACGAAGCAAGTATCCGCTACTCTGTTCCGAAAAGTATTTTGCTCTCTTTTCTACAAGTGGAAACAAACTGCGGAAGACTCACCGGGAAAAGCAGCGTTCTCTACCGGTTGTCCCGACTGGCAAGCGCAGGAGCCCCAGAAGATATTGAAAAAAATTATCGAAAAAAGAAAAAAGCTGACAAAAAAGTTCTTATTCATGAGGTTGCCTCTCGTGCAAAAGAGTTAGAAGCGATCTTCTTGCCACACACTGCTGCTACCCTTCTCCTTGCTGCCGAAAAGAAGCTCGATCCTTTTGAAATTCGTGGCTCCTCAGCTGGCGCTATTGGCATTCCTCAATTTCTACCGGGAAACAGTTTTCTCTACGGTGTAGATGGTAATAATGATGGAGAGGTAGATCTCTTTAACGACACCGATGCGATTTTTTCATTAGCAAACTTCCTCGCAAACCACGGCTGGAAAAAAACGATTTCTTATCAGGAAAAACGTGATGTGATCTGGGCCTACAACAGATCAAAAGCCTACGTAGACACCATTCTACAACTCGCAGCAATGCTCGAAAAAGATATATCTCCACAAAAGAAAAGTTAAAACTCCGCATCAATCAAAAGCTCTGAAAATTTTCATACAATATCTTAGCCTTTCACTTCGACCTCTACTTAAACTAAACTGTCTCGTCCTGAAATCTGTCCACAAGGTTGCATATTAAATAGAAACTGGGAAAAAGGCTATTATGAGCGGAAGTGGTTGGGAAATCAGTCCCCCCTAGGGGGGACAAAAAATGTCCGCTAGGTTTTGTTTGTTTTGCTG
>CAZDIO010000044.1:0-20650 GCA_964505555.1 uncultured Bdellovibrionales bacterium | reverse complement strand
CGAGCCGGGAGGCCCGGCCGCCGGGCGGAGCGAAGCAATCTCGTAACTGCTAAAGCGATTCGAGATTGCTTCGTCGCTTCGCTCCTCGCAACGACAGGAGCCGTAGCCTTAACTTAAAGTGGAACGGCTTTAGTAGAGCTTAATAGAAGAAAGCTGTACCGGGATTTGGGGGATACTTCCTTGTTTGCTTATGTAGTTTCTGGATTGGGGTATTCAGAGAATGCAGCAAAAAGGAGAATTACTGCTGCTCGGTGTGTTTCTCAGTTTCCGGAGGTTTATCAGATGCTTCTGCGGCACGAGTTAAGCTTGTTGGAAAAGCTCGTAAGCAGCGTCGTGTTTCGGTTTCAAGACCTACTAAGGATAAGGTGCTTGTTCGTGATGGCTTTAGGTGTACCTTTGTTAGTCAGGATGGAGTTAAGTGTAATGCAACTAAGGGGCTTCATCTTAATCATATTACTCCTCGGGGACTTGGGGGGAGTAATTCGTTTCAGAATCTGAGAGTACTTTGTGGAACACATAACCGGCTTGTTGCTGAGCAGGTGTATGGCAAGGAGTTTATGGGGAAATTTTATTGAGGGAGCCGCGAGACCCGGCCGCGGGGCGAAGCGTGGCAGTCTCTTTAATTTATCAACCAAGTAGGTCTGATAGTAAGGTTGAGTCGAGGTCGCTGTGTTCGGCGATGTTTGGGTCTTTTGAGTTTCTTTTTATTTGGCTTACGATTGCGGCGGCTACCTCTTCTGCGTCTTCAATGGTAACAACCTGGGTGCTCTCTTCAGTAAAGGCGTTTGTTGCCTCGCGGGAAAAGGTATGGGCTCCTTGGAGTTCGTTTAGTGCTGTTGAGAGATCGTTTTTCTCAGATTCGATGTAATCATGAAGAAGAGAGAACGCCTCTGCTGCGCGTACTGCTTCAGCCTCGGTGGTGATACCTAAATTAAGCGGGTTGACCTCGGTTTCATCAGCGAGTCTTATCCGTTCATATCCTAGCTGTCTATCAGTTCCTCCCAATCGAGAAAACGTTTCAGCAAGTTTTGTTGCACGAGAGAGATCGATTCCTGAGGTCTGTAAAATGTCTTGTAGATCGCTAACATTAAGCAGGTCTGAGTCCCCGCTCTCTGAAGAGTCGATGAGATCTTGAAATTCAAAAATCGTTGTTTGCAGCCTACTATTAAGTCGAACCCTCTCCTCTGAAGAGGTCTCACTCTTTGCTGCTTTTTCTGAAATGCTTTCTAGCTCTGAAGACAAAGAGGAAAGTCTGCTGAGAATCGACTCCGTCATCGAAAGAACACTCACGGCATCATTGAGACGAAGAACAGATTGACGAAACAACGATGCTCCGGTGAGAAGGCCTTGATGAATATCATCTGCGGTTACATTTTCAGAAGGAGACTCGGGAGAACTTGCACCGCTCTTTTCGTTATTGGCTAACGAGACAATCAGGTCGGAATTAATTTTACTGATGAGGGACATAACAACTTCCCGGTACTACTACTTGGTATACACAGTTTATCGACCTAAGATAATGATAACTTTATGTAATACTAACCCTTAGAAAGGTAGGGATGAGGGAGGTCTCACCTGGTGAAACCTCCCTTAAAAATCGGAAAAAAGATGTGCCTTAAAAGGGGGACGCACTAGGCTAGGACAATCATGATCGCCACGATCGCTAGTCCCACCATGGTCCACGATAGTTGCCTTAATTGGCCGCCAACGACAGACGCAACCGCGAGGACAATAAAGCTCCACGCTATTGCGTAACCGAGTGACGACGTAAACAAAACGATGGCGAGGAGAGCGAAGACCGCCAACCCCTCGGGTATCGTCTTGGGCTTTGCTTCTTTCTGCCGAATCTGCAAGATCATCAACGCTCCGATGAAGAGCAAGACACTTGCAGTAGCAGCTGCAGGGATGAGGGCGGGAAGGGCTCCAAAGAACATTAGCACCGCAAACATCAACGCAACGAGTACCGCGGTGACGCCGGTTTTGCCCCCAACGCAGATACCGCTTTTGCTTTCAAGGAAAATGGCGGTGGGCGAAGTGCCAAACAGAGGACTGATGGTTGCTGCCAAGCCATCAACAAGCAAGGATTGACGCAGCCGCGTCTGTTTTTCAGCCTCGCTATTGAAGAGCGCGGCACCCTCTGTGATGGCATAAAACGTCCCGGTTGAATCGAACAGGGACATAAAGACAATTGTCATAATCACACCCAAGAACTTCGGGTGAAATGCTCCTTGGATATCGAGCTTGCCAAAACCACTCAACAACGGTGTAGACACCAAGTGATTTGGCAACTCAATTTTCTCAAAAAGATATGACAACACAACCGCTCCTCCCATGCCAGCGACTATCGAAAGTGGATTCCTCTTTCGAAACAAAAAGACAGTCAAAGCAATTGCGATCGTCGTGATTCCCACCTTTCCAAAGTCGATTGAGCCGAATTGACCACGCATTACCATCGCCAATGGGGCTCCGGTTTTTTCCATTCCCGTTTTGAACAGAATAATACCGAGACCACAAACGAGTCCAAATTGAAGCGATCGAGGAACGGCGTTGACGATCTCGTCTCTCAACGGTGAAACAACGATGATCGAGAGGATGATTCCTGCCAAAAAGCAGGCACCAAGAGCGACCTTGTAGTCACCATTGGCTAACGGCACGATGCTTAATGCAAAGTACGCGTTCATCCCCATACAGGGAGCCACCATCCCTGGCATCCGCGCATATACTCCAAGCGCCAGGGTTGCAAGTGCGGCCACAAGCGCGGTTGCCGTTGCCACCTCGGTTTCATTCATTCCAGCCGAAGCTAAAATGTGGCCATTGACCGGAACGATGTAACAGGACGCAGCAAACGTTGTAACCGCCGCCCAAAACTCTACCTTAAGCTGGTTCGCGTTCATCTCATATTCCTTATCCCCGCAGTTGCGGATTAGTTCACAACCTCAAAATTCTAAAAATTTGATGAGACCTCTACTCAGATGATTTTGTGTGTACAGCGTGAAAGATTTGAATTCAATCAAAACGCGAATAGATTTTAGGGCACTGCTGAATTCAGCTACGCTGACTCTTTAAAAGAACAATTTAACGATTATGAAAGCGTTATATGCCGTAACCATTTATAAGTTGCAAAAAATATCTCATTTATATGAAGAATTTGTTTAAATTCAATTTTCATAAAAGAATTAACGTTTATTGAGAGTAGAGAACAATTATTTAGAAAAGATTAATAGATTAGAACAAGTGTTAATCGGGGGTAGTGTTGGTTTGACCTTACAACCAAGTCAACACAACACTACCCCCAAACGGGAGGCGACAAGTTGTCACTTCCCAGAGTGAGTTGTTAGTTGAGTGGCTCAATTCCGTAGTGACGCAAGATCTGTCGAAACTTCAGGCGATCGTTGCTCAAACCTGCGATCGCTTCTTCTGGAGTTTTCACAAAGACGGATAGGGCCTGATCTTCGGCCCGTAACAAATCTGCATCGTGAAATATCTGGTCCTGCTCTCGCTGAGGAGCCCAGTGCTCCCCTACGTAATAGATCTTGGGAATATATCCCAACCGCGCAAACGGATGAGGGGTATATAGATACTGCTCTTCGGGAAGACCTTCTGTGGGCAGAAACTCTTCAGGATCTGTGATCCCGGCCTTAGAACGTGCCGCCCGATGAGCAATTGCCACTTTTTGAGAGATCTGCTCGAAGTACGCAGCCTCGAGTTTCGTTCCCTTACACCCCTTCATACAAATGCCCCCTCCACTCAGCATATAGAAAATCTTGAGGCGATCTTCGAAACCCAAAGCCTGGAAGGAAAGATGGTGCCGATCTAGCTGCAATTGATCGACAAATCCAAGTTGAACGGCGATTGAGATTGTTGGGATTCCCTTGCCAACCGGACTTCCGTTGGTGACATTGATCCCCGCTGCTTCCATGATTCCAGGGCCACCGCCGTGAAGAATGTCCATACGCTCCGCATCTAGCAGACGCGCCATATGCAGCCCAGCTTCGTACGCTTCTGTTTCTTTTCTGACTTGGTGTCCTCCAAAAAGCGACACTCGAAAGAATGGATCCTGCGTGTGAGCGACTTTTCGAAGTAGCTCGTGAGCGCCAGAACCAACCTCCCGATAATGTGCAAACGCTGAAGCAATCCGACGAAATCTTCGTTCTTGCGCAGCTCCATTTCCTACGGGAGGCGCACCCTCACGTACTAGAGTTGACATTTTACCCTTATTCCTTTCTGCGGCATCCACTGCCAACAAGTTATGGTGCAAGACAAAAAAACCTACATTCCAACTCCTACCCCGTGTGGAAGTATGCATCGCAAAAATGTTGGTAACACACTGCTAACGGGGTGACTTTTTAATCTACGTTACAAGTAGGTGGGAAAGAACAATACGGACAGTATATTTATCATAAATAATGCTGCTCGTCTACTCTGGGGGAGTAGAAAGTTATATACAGCAAGTGTCAAGTGGTTTGAAAATCTCAATCATTTATTTAAGGCAAAACAAGCATACTGGTTTTTAACTTTTTAAAGATTTTTGAAATTCCGCGAAATTAGAAAGGGTTAGCTAAATTATTAAAAAGGCGGCCCCAGGGGCCGCCAATATCTCCTTTCATTTCAGTGTAAACAATCAGTGGCTATGATCGCCATTTTGGCCGCGGCTGTTTCGGTCTACTGCGGCGTATGGCCTTGGAAAGCTCCGCTGAAGGGTTGTAAATGCGTGCTCGATATATACCGAACCGTTGCTGTGAGTTGTCGTAAAGTGACCGAGGACCATGTCATGGTCAAAGCTTGGCACGGTGTATCCGGAATAGACCTCACCACAAATTCCACACGTCTGTGGCGTTTCTTCTCCACAGTCTTTTCCGATCACCATCCCAACAACGAGTTCCATATAGCCCGCCGTGTTTGCTGTCATGACCGCAACGTTCTCGGCACAAAAGACCCCTTTGCGATCTTCTTTTCGGATGTTTACACCACCAAAGATATATCCATCCGTTGAGATGACAACAGCAGCATGGCGTCTTCTTGCTGGAGAGTGAACTCCATCAGCAGTACAATTAGCAAGAAGTGATCGCATTTTGGGCACAACAAACTCGCTCACCGCTTTCCAGAATTCGTGATCTGGCTCTCCCCGAATGAATGCACGAGTTTTTTCGGGAAGTACCAATGCAAGCGAATCCGGAAGCTTCCAGATGATCTCCATTGGTTTCGGGGCGCACTTCGTCGTCGTTCGCGGCTGCCAGTGCTTCTTCAATTCCCGAAGGTGCGTTTGAAGTATGACCTTCGGTTTTCCCGCAACTTCGTTTGCACAGACTATGAACATGTTGTTCGCGATTCGACTCGAATATTGATACAACCCACAGGTTTCATCCGAACCCAGCATCGTATCTGCTGTGCCTCCAGGTTCGTACTGGATCGCTGCAACAAATTCGTGATACCCCGCGCTGCAACCAATCCCAATCGCCGCATCGATGGCATTTAACGAACACGGCGAATTAGGATGAAACCGTTCAACGCCGTATACCACCCGACCGTCTTTCGTAAGAAGCGCCACTGCACGCCTCCGTGCGTTGTGGTGATCGGGCCCTGGTCCTGGATCCAACCGACGATCAGGGGACAAGACAGCTCTTGTCATCTCCTGAAGCACCCACGAAAGGATGCCAAGTGGGATTTGAAGCTTTTTTCCTACAACCCTTCTACCCGACTTTCTGTTTTTTCCTCCTCCACGTGATCCACTAGATCGTTTCGCCACCGGCCGTCGTTCCAACTGATGCACAACTTGAGCTAGCTCTCGAGCCAGCGCAGGTGGCAGTTGATTCATGACTGGTCGGTTGGCACTCCTGGTGATAGTAGTCACCGACACCGAACACCTCCAATTGAGCTAATACTCAAAAAAACCAAGTTAACCGTAATTAACTATGGAACTATCATGATTTTATGCACAAATCTACTGAAGGTATATGTGGCTTAGATCTCTGGAAAAAAATTTAAGAAAGGGACGCTATTAGAAGCCGCTCACTCATTGCCCACCCGGTTCTTCGTCACATCACCAAGGGTCACTTCAGGCTTTCCACCCCAGATCTCCTCCTCGCTCAAGCCTCGCGCCTTTACCACAGCTTTCGGGTGTTCTCGGGTTTTAGATGAGATGCCATTAATTCTTCGAAAGCGTTTGAGGATTCTAAAGAGGACAAAAATAAGACCAACTATGGCGACCACAACAAGAGCGATCGCGACGAAGGAGTCATCGGGGTTTTCTGATACTTCTTGGGAGGCTCCTTCGCTATCCATTTCAAAAAGCGGTGGGCGATCGCTTTGCGTTTTTGGTTGAGGAGGAAGTTGAATCTCTCCTCCAAAGGTTTTTTTGCCTGATATCTTCGTCCTCAGAAGCTCCTCTAATCGCTCTGCGCCAGAGAGCGTTGGATAGAGGTTTTTTGCGGTGGTTAAAAAATCTCCGGCTTGATCGTAGTTTGCATTCTTTACCTGATCGAGGGCACCAATCAGGAATAATTGCGAAAGGGCTCGCTTTATCTTTTCATTTTCACCAACTAAGTTTGTTAAGATCTTTGTTTGCCGTTCTTCAAGTAAGATCTCTTCTCGGACTTTAATACTCGCCTGAGAGACTAATCGAAAGATTAACTGAAGAAGCATCCTTTCTAAAGGCTCCTCACAAAAACGAGGATCAACCGCTTGAAGAAGTCGTACATGCTCCGTCAGGGTCTCTGGGTGGTGGTTAAGGTAACTTGCAGTAAATACACACTGCTTCTCTGCAAATACCGCTTGAAAGCTTAGGTCTTTACTTACTCTCTGATAATCTTCTGGAAACGCTTTTATTAAATGATTGGGAAGGATCGAGGGGGCTCCGGTTGTTCCTAAATTTTGAAGATCTTCTTGTAATCGATACACCCGCCCATGCTTGGTCTCTTCATATAAGCGAAAAAAGAATGGGGAGGCTTGGGAGAGAAAGGTAGCAAGACCTGGATTTACTACCCACACCCGCTGGACATAGGCCTTTGCCGGTGAAAAATTGTTCCCTGCTCGATCCTCAGAAGAAATTCCACCATTTTCCCACTCGAAAGGGGCAACAAGCGCAAGAAACGATCTTAGTGCTTGGATTTTTAACAAAGGATAGAGATCTCTCTTCCCCCCTTTTAACTCCTTAAGAAAGTTCTCACTGACAAACTGGAGTGACTCCGTGGAGCCTTCTTGGAGGGCAAGAAGTAAAACTTTAAGTCGCTTCTCCTCTGGATAATCTTTTTCGAGAAGCTCTTTTTGGGACTCAGAAAGTCCTAACGTATAGATCGTCTTTGTTCCTTGATCAGACTCTTCAACCGTTTTTTGCCGGTCCCCACGAAGAAGGTCGAGAAAAGAAAACGAATCCCCACGCGCAAGGAGCCCTAAGAAGAGGGCGATCGCGACAACTATAATGATTACTTTTTTTGCGTTCATCGGACTACACAACTTTCATCAGAAACACCGCACTATCTGTTGCGATTTTGGAGCTGAAGCTCTTGCTGCTCTTCGATATCGTTTCGAATCATCTTTGCAACATAGCGCTCTTCACGTGGGGCGCTACTTTTTGGAAGAGAACGTGCCGTGAGTTGATAAAAAACAGCCGCGGGGAGCATGGCACAGATAATAAAGATTATCGCCATGACGTACAAAGAGAACTCCTCTTTGGTCGTATCAGCTTCTAAGAGTTCTCCATTCACTTCAGAAACATTAGAAAGAACCTCTCCATTCTTTACGAGGTCATTTTTCGGTGTGTGGCTTTCTGCATTACTTTCTTTTTCTATCTTGTTTTCTTCCGTCTCATCGGTCGTTGTGTCACTTTTAGGAACGTCGCTTTTTACACTATGACTTTTCGCCTCAAGTCGAGCTTTGACTACATTCTGGATCTTCAGCCCTGGTTCTAGTGCCGTAGATTCTCTCAGAAACTTTGAAGCTTGGATTGAATCTCCACCCTTTAAACTATCTACCGCACCCATCACAAAGAGCTCGGCAAGAGCGCGTCTAACCCCAGGATCTATTGCTGCAAAGCGTGTTAACTGTTTTGATTGCAGCTCATTGTAGAGAACCATCTCACGAAATTCACGATCAGTTTTTAGCGAAAAGTGGCGTAACATCCCTGCTAACGAAGCAAGCACCACCTCTCCTGAAGTAAGTGAATTTAAGCTATAGGCAAGCGCTAGATGAGAGGTATATCGTTCTGGATTCTTTTCGATATATCTGGCAACAAGACTTCCCCGCACCTTTTCAAAGATACGTAAAAAGGTTTCATCGGAGACGATCTCTGGAGCAAACATAAATTGCGGAGGAACTACCGTTTTTCTCGCTTGAAATATCTCTCCAGTATGTTGTTCAAGAAACTTCATCCGATCGGGTAACGGATAAGGAATTCCCTGCGCTGTGTTCTGGTGAAGATCGTAAAAGAGATACGCCGCTGTTTCCAGATAGATACCCAGTGAGCTATTTACGGCAGTGAGACTATCAATAAACTCTCTTGCCGGTGAAGCAGCCGCCGTTTGACTCGTCCAGTGCTCCCAATCCTTGGATCGAAATTTTATTAAAACTAATTCAAGAGCCTTTTTTCTAACAAGCGGAAGAACCTCCTTTTCATACCCTGGCAACCGCTCCAGCACGGAAGGTTCGAGTTTTCCAAGTTCTGTTTTATCTTTACTTTCAAGCGCGGATACAAGCTCGGCGATTGTAATCGGTGAGAGCGTATTTTGAGAATGGAAAAAGAAGTAATAGCCACCAATGAAAATGGCGCTCATAAGAAGCACAACAAGGTAACTCTTTCCTTTCATCGAGGAACCGACATCTAGACACCGGAGACAGAAAACTGTGACAACTAAAGGAGATAACTAATGCAGGTTTTATAAAAAGACAGGAGTTTTGTCAAGTTAGCGGGGCAAATAGTGAGATCGCCGATGGTAGGGCAACTAGTTGTTATTGAAGCAACTTTTCACCCAGCGCACGTAGTTTTGGGTCTGAGCTCTCACTTGTTGCAGCCCGTGCATAAGGGATAAAGTCTTTATCTCCACTTGCCCGCTCAATTGCAAGCTTTGCGAGCTCCTCTTTTAAGGTCTGATTTGTAACGCGGTCTAAATGAATTGCAATGACCCGTGCAAGTCCTTTCTTCTCTGGAGCTTGAAGATCACTTAGGAGCACCTGCTTTACCTCTTCCCTTTCCGAGTAATAAAGAAGCGCCTTCTCTGCGCGAACCGATACGTAAGGATATGTCTGGTCTGTCCTTAGCTCCAGCAACCGCTTCACGAGAGGATCCTCCCCCCCGGCTAGTTGCTCAAGTTTCTTTATATCCATCTTCATGTGTCGCGAGGAGAAGACCATCAATATCGGATCGTTAATCTTTTCTGCACTTACATGGGTAGAAACCAAGAATGATAAGATCAGCGCGCTAATAAAAGTAGCGTTCAAAAACAACATCCAAACTCTTGTTCGCTCTTTCATTATATCCTTCTAAGTTCGATAAAAAACTCTAATCGACAATCGCCTGTCGGTTGAGAACTTCTCCCTGGTCTTCTGTTAGGGTTAACTGAACGACCGTGGAATCAGGAAATGGAAACATCAGATTTGATGCCGCACCATTGAGGCGACATTGACTCATATCAGTACATGTTGGGGTATCATCAAGAGGATCGTCAAGTCCGGGCACAAAGACCACCTGACCAGGTCCAACAACAACTCCTTGAACAGGGTGATAGAGTCCCAGATAATGCCCAGCCTCGTGAGCCATAACCTGAGTAAGTAGCCTTACCTCTGCTGGACTTAACGCCCCATCATCACCCTGCACAGAGAGGAGACTAATCGTAACACCACTCTCCCTTGTGGGAATACCCGCCCCAGGAATCGAAGGGGCAACTCCAAAAAGAGAGCCTTCTGCGTCTTCAATATCATCGACCACAAACATGTTTACAGCAAAAGGCTGCACATCACCTCGCGATGATTGCTCAAAATAGAAATCTGCTCCATCTCCTGGCGCTGGAAGAAGGGGCTCTCCATCACTAATCTCAAAGATCCTCACCGAAAGTGCGATTCTTACTCCAGAAACCCCGTAGACAATACGCCAGTTATCTATTGCTGTCTCAATATCGGTACGACTATCCACTGCATTTTGTCCGACCAAAAAGACATTCACTCGGAGAGTTCCTGAATCAAAGTCTCGATCGTTTTTTGCAATTACGGTTCCTTGTAACGGCACCGAGGAGTTATTGTTAAAAAAGAAAAGGCTCTGATTGTAGATTCCATTCTCAACGGGAGCATCAGCTCCTAAGGTAGGGTAAGGCAGAGAGTTTACGTTATCGTCTATCCTCACGGCAGTAGTTCGTGGCGGGTTGTCAAGAACACTGACGACACTCGCATTGGATGGAGAGATAAGCTCAATGGTAAAGATGTCCGCTGCTAGAGCTTGAGACACAACTTGAAAGGCATTCGTATTTACCACCGCAATTGAAACACCGATAAGACCACACGGTGCAGAGGCTGCTGAAAACACCCCTGTCGTTCGCCGCGTTGAGCCTCCAACACCAGGATTGACCTGCACCTGGACAAGGTCTGATGATGGAAGACACTCCGTATCCGTCACCACGCTTCCATCATCACCAAAGGTGGGAACTTCACCAGAAGGAACGTCCCCGCTAAATGTTGGGATGCCAAGACTTGCTCCCCCTCCACCACCACCAGAGTCCCCTGAATCACCTATTCCTGCTCCTCCACTATCGCAACCAGCAACAGAGAAGATCACGACAATAAAAACAAAAAAGATTGATGAGAGGAGAACCCCCCTCTTTGAAGATGTGTTAAGCATGCTCCCGCCCTATCATAGAGCCCCCAGCAAACTCAAGGGGAAGAATTACAAACGGTCACCAGGTTGCAAAAAACCGGCCTCAATCAGAGAATACTCCAACAGAGACCGGTGTTTTAAATTAGGTATTATGAAAAAAACTATAAAACAGCTTCTTTCAATGCCTTATTAGCAGTAAAGGCTACCTTCTTTCTTGCTGGAATCATGATCTGCTCTTGGGTCATTGGGTTTCTTCCCATACGAGCCTTGGTTCGTCGAACCTGAATCTTGCCCAATCCTGGAAGAACTACTTTGTATCCACTCTTGAGCGCAGATTGAATCATGGTTGCAAAATCACCGTAGAACTCTTTTGCTTCTTTACGGCTACCAAAGCCACATGAGCCACGAAGGGAATCAAAGAACTCCCCTTGGGTAAACTGCTTCGTGTTTTTGTTCTTTGGGGTAACAACTACTGGAGTCTTTGGTGGAAGAGGTCCCATCTTCTTTGGAGCTGCCGCAATCATTTTTTTTGCAGCACCTTTGCTCTTTACCGTCATCTTCTTTGTGGCCATCTTCTTTGCTGGCTTCTTTGTCATCTTCTTACTTTTCTTTTTCGTCGCCATACGCATCATCTCCTTTAATATAAGGTCTAACCGTTTATTCCAAAAAGCTTTTTCAAAACTTCGTAAACACCACCACACTTACGAAGTCAAGCAAATTATCCTAACTATTCTGCGCTTTACTCGACTGATCACTTTCTCCTACGGAGCGTAGGAGGGTACGAAATAACTGTTCGTACTTGTTTGTGATTTCTTCCCAATTGTAAAGCGATTGTGCACGCTTGCGGGCATGGTTGCGAAACTCAAAGACTGCTTGGGGGGTTGAAAGATAGAAAAGAAAAAGAGCAGATAAAGCTTCGCTGTTGTTTTTTTCATAAAAGCTTCCCGCCTCTCCAAGAACTTCAAGGTTTTCAGGGGTTTTGTTAGCGATTATCGCATTTCCATACCCCATCGCCTCAACAAGCGCAGGATGGGTTCCCCCGACTTCTGTGGCCTGCACATAGAGATAGGCTCCCAGTTGAAGCGCCTGGTAATCAAGACCAAAACGAAACCCTGCAAAGATAACTCCAGAGCTTGCCATGGTACGAAGGGAAACGATGTACTCTCTTGCATACGGGGCATCACCCACAATGAGCAGTGGTTTCGTCCTTACCTGCTCGGGGAGAGCGTTATAAGCTTGAATAACAACATGGGCGTTATTTTCTCGCTCAAGCCTACTTACATAGAGAAGATATTCATTTGGGGATATTCCAAGCTCTCTAAAGATCTCTCTCTGAGCTAACGCGCCCGGAACTTCTTCCCCCACTAGCTTTTTAGTGAGAATCTCCCCTAAAGCATCTGTTCCCCCATCTGCCGTAGAGTGCCCATAAGCAATAACGGTCGAAGCTCTCCGATAGGTTTCTTTATAGTAGGAGCAGATAACCTGGGCATCAGATACTACCTCACTGGCAAAAAGCACGGAGCTTACCTCTCCCAAGCGATACCAAAGACGACCAAGGAGGTTCCACTTTGCACGACGTCGCTCGATGCCATCAACATTAACCACGACGGGAATCGCCGCCAGGCGCAATATCCAAACAAAGGGGCTATTTGCTGCATTACAAACGAGCACTAGATCGACTCGATGAAAAAGAAGGTGCAGGAAGGTCAAAAATGCATGAAATGGGGTTTCTAGATACTTATGACGAATCGTTGGCAGGAGCTTGATCTCCACTCCACGGTAAAACCGATCCTTGTGCTTGATGACATGAGAGCGGCCATACACCCTGACCTGATGCCCGCGAGAGACCAGCCGAACACTGAGCTCTTCAGCAAAGGTCTCAAACCCTCCATAACAAGCTGGAATTCCCCGTGTGCCTGCAATTGCTATCTTCATGAACGACACTTAGACTGCATTAATAACCACTGACTTAAAATCACACCTAAAGTGTCTGGTTATTTATGCTGAGAATCCCCTTGGCGCAAGTAGGCCAAGGCTTGTATTTCAAATGAGGTCGTTTTATCACTTTTTATGTTTTCTAATCTCCTTCGAGCTTTTCGGTCAGATTCTTTGCGCACTTTGCCAAAGAAAGGGAGGTATTTTTATAACTTCCCTTTTGCAACCCCGAGCGGGGTTGAGCCGGTTGCAGAGCGACCACTAATTTCAGTCATTCTTCCCGTTTATAATCAAGCAGCGTATTTACGAGAATCTATCTCATCAGTGCTTACCCAAACTGGGTATCCACTTGAGCTGATCCTCATCAATGATGGTTCCACCGACAACATCCAAGAAGCACTCCGCCCCTTTGCTGACGATCCCCGACTTCGGGTGTATGAGCAGAAAAACTGTGGGCTTGCTCACGCCCTCAATCGTGGGTTTGAACTTGCCCAGGGAACGTTCCTTACGTGGACCTCTGCCGACAACTGCTTTCTTCCCGGAGCACTAAAGAAGTTAGGAGATTTCCTGCTTCTTAATCCAGGTATCGCTCTTGTCTATGCAAATGTAAGACTTATCGATAAAAAAGGAGCAGAGTTAAAAAACTCTTCGTATCGAGAGCTCGATCAAGACCCAAACAGTAGCGATCTCCTCCTTCTTCCGCTTACTCCCTCTTCCCTCCCCTTCTTTCATGATAACTTTATTAACGCCTGCTTTCTCTACCGCCGGGAATTAAGGGACGGTGTTGGAACTTATAACGAGTCCTTTCGAGGGTATGAAGATTTTGATTATTGGGTTCGTGGAAGTAAAGCGTTTTGTTATGCGCATCTTGATGACGATGCTCCCTTTTATAAATACCGCCTACATCCTAACTCTCTTACGGAAACGTTAGAGAAAGACTCTCTTGCTGAAGAGGTAAAAGCTTATATTGAAAACAAGAAGCAGCAAACCTCTCTTGGTAAAAAAGACCTCTCCTGTACCATTCAAACTCTTAACGAAGAAGATGCAGCTACTTCTTATATATCAAAAACGCTCAATACACTTGGGTTTACTACCTCTCTTCAGGAACTACCCAAAGAGGTATTGGCTGAGGAAACAGAGACCGCTTCTCATAGAATTTTATCAAAACTGATCTTCGCTAAACATCATGGGTATGCTTTTATTCCCGCATCATTTCCCGAGAAGGTGCAGTTTCTCCATAAAACTCACCCCAATGAGCTTACGCCGTTTGTTGTTGCCGGGGGGGATTTTTTAAAAACAAATCCTGAGGGGCGACTTTTCCCCGGAGCGGTGATCCTCCCACCCGTTAGCCCCTCTTCTTTACTGCGCTCTCCTTTACTGCGTCGAGCGCGAGATACAAACTTTCAGGCTGTCTCACGGCAGAAAGACTCAGATGTTATTGCACTGTTTTTTATGCCTGATGTTTGCATGCCGAATGCTGATGATGCTTCAGCTCATCTCTCCTGGGTGATTGACTCAATGAAGTCACTCGTCCTTGGCCTTCCTTCAATTACGTTTGTGCTTCTTTGCCAAAACAGAGCGCAGCAAACCTCAGCAACCTTACTTCAACAGCTCGTGGGAGCTCGACCAAACATTCAGATTATTAACCTCACCTCTGAAAAAGAGATTGATCTCTCCATGATGTATGTCCTAAGCAGTGTTGATCTGATCTTTTCATTAAAGAGCCCTACACCAACCGTAGACTCGCTCTTAGAAGTACGTACAGAAGCAGTGCTTGCTGCCTCTGCTGGAATTCCTCTTCTTTCCTTGCATGAACGGGAGTGTCAACCGAGCGCGATCTGCATTGGAGATCTGATTACCAAAAAGCATCTTTCAGAAAACGATAGAAGCTCTCTTTTTTGGCACCTCATAAATTCCATGCCCCATGTGAATTTTTTCTCTACTCAAATAAACTCATTTTCTATGGCAGCAATTGAAAAACGTTTGCAAATGATCTCCTCTTCAAGCCTCCCCCTGTCATCAGTTGAGCAATGGCTGGGAGCTTTAGAGGATGAAAATATTGGAAAAAAGATCTACTCCGTTCTCTCCTCCTCCTGCTAATCCCAACCTCACCACAATTCCTGGCATACTTTATGGGAATTGCCACTAAACAAAGCCCTACATTGGCTTATTCTTTTCTCCCCTTTTCTTTCCAACGAAAGTATCGTTTATAGAGAGTCGAACGGAGCATAATGCTGAAAATAATAAAGTTTTCGTTCACTTCTTTCGTCGAAGATATCTCGTCGAAGAAGACATTAATAGAAAATGAACGTTTGAAAGTGGGGTTACACGTGATGAAAAAAGTTCTGATCCTGTCTGTTCTCTCTCTGATGTTAATACAAAACGCTTTTGCTCAAGCGCTTGCTTCTGCAGAGTTTGAAAAAGCGATGGAAGGCTATCTCGCAAACGAAAAGAATGTAGAAAAAGTAGGCGAGGCGCTTGAGAATTATTTTCGAAAAAAACAGGAAGACAGACAGCAACAACAGGCAAAAGCCGAGCAGGAAGAGATGGAGTCGCAGTTTAAAAATCCTGTAAAGGTTGATGTCGGCTCAAGCCCAGTAAAGGGAAACCCAAATGCAAAGATCACCGTTGTTGAGTTCTCTGATTTTCAGTGTCCCTTTTGTAAACGGGGAATGGAGGTCATGTATGACCTTCTCAAAGAATACCCGAATGATGTGAAGGTATCTTTTAAGAATCTTCCACTTCCTTTTCACCCCCAAGCAAAACCAGCCGCGATCGCTTCGCTTGCCGCAAAGCAACAGGGGAAATTTTGGGAGATGCATGATGAGCTCTTTGCAAATCAAGAACGACTCGGAGATGAGTTGTATGTAGAGCTTGCTGGAAAACTCGGTCTTGATGTGGAAAAGTTCAAAAAAGACCTGCTTGATCCGAAGATCGCCGCTGAAGTTGAACAAGATGCAGCGTTAGCGACCAAACTTGGAGTATCAGGAACACCTGGGTTTTTCGTAAACGGGGTTCAAGTTAAGGGAGCAAGACCACTTCCATACTTTAAAGAGATCGTTGAGCGTTGGAAGAAACAAGGATAAACACCTTGTAATCAACGGGTGGGCACCTTGCCCACCCGCCTAACGTGCCCCCCAAAAAAAACTTAGACCTAGCCCCTTTAAGCCTTCGACTTAAACTACACTTAGCCTTGCTCTTGCACTTGCTCTAAGCTAACACCCTTGCCTCCTCCGCCGTTTCTCCACCGTTAGATTAAAAACAAAAATAACGATTCGAAGGGCCTATTGAGCTGTTTTGTAATGCGTAATTGTTATAATATGGGCTTAGCTAAGCTGAAATAACTCAGGTCCAGGTCTTTTCGAAGTGGCTTGTCTGCCAGACCTGAATACTTTCAGAAGCGTTTTTTACGGAGGTTCCACATGGCCATTACTCGACTACTTGCCATTAGCAAGGGAGAGGTAACGATTGTATTTCTGTACCAACGTGGGCAAGAGCCGCAGGTGATTGAGGCATTTTCCGAACTGGCTGATAATCCAAACGGTCCCTTTGATCAGCTCGATGCGGAGGTATTTGGTGCTGTCGTATCAAGTGGAATGACCTCTTGAAACAGAACTCGATCAAATTGCAACCGAAAGAAAAAAGAAAGATGGTCATCCCGTGAGATATCGGTTTTTCTTGGCAGATCAGGATCTTTGGGCGTGGGATCCAGATAAATAACAACCACGCCCCTTTTTAACGTGCCCCCGAACCAAGAAGCACTGCGGGGATGGTCTTTACAAGAAGCTTCAAATCCCTTCTCAACGACCAGTTGTCGATATAATCTAAATCAAGCTCCATCCACCGCTCAAAGTCGGAGTTTTCATTTCTTCCACTCACCTGCCAGGTACAGGTAAGCCCCGGTCTCATACTGAGACGTCTTCGATGTTTTCTCACATAGAGAGAGACTTCATTAGGAAGTGGAGGACGGGGCCCCACAAGACTCATATCACCACGAAAGACGTTAATAAGCTGTGGAAGTTCATCAATGCTGTATTTTCTTAAGATCTTTCCAACTCGGGTCACTCGGGGATCGTTTGTGAGCTTAAACACCGGCCCCTGCATCTCATTTCGCTCCCACAGTGAGGGAAGAAGTTTTTCTGCACCAACGATCATCGAGCGAAATTTAAGGAGCACAAACCGTCTTCCATTTAACCCCACCCGCTCCTGTTTAAAAAACACCGGCCCCTTACTATCGAGCTTAATAATCAAAGAAACAACGAGCATTGCAGGAAAAAGCAGGATAAGAAGCAACATCGAAACAGCAAGATCAATGACTCGCTTTCCAGCCAACGCAAGTGTCCCCGCATGAGAGGGTTGATAATGAATGAGCGGTAATGAGCCAAAATAGCTAATATCAGATTGAAAGATCTCTAAACTAAAAAGATCCGCAGCAATAGTAACCCGCACCCCTTCTTCTGCTGCAATCTGCGCAAGCTCCTGAACGATAGGAAAATACGGGATGGCATCAGTAAAAAGCACCTCATCAATGGCGTATTCTTTTAAGGCCTTCTCAAATGTTTCCGGGGTAGCAACAAGTCGTGCGGGGAGAGAATCGCGCGAGGTCCATTGCGTGTTCTCATTAAGTTGTGTTTCAACTCCTGACGAGGCGTTTACTCGAAATCTTGTCGTTAGCTGCTCATCTGACTGAAGCGCTGAAAACCCCACTACGTTTATTCCTACCTCAGGTCGTTTCAAAATTTCAGCGTATGCTTTTAAGGCTTGCTTGCCAGTTCCGGCGATAAGGAGATTTCTGTAGTTTTTTCCCTGCGCTCGAAAATACCGAAGGAGTAATAAAACAAGATACCGCTCGAGTAACAATCCCACCCCGCAGCTTGCACAGAAGATCCCTACAAAGCTTCTACTCAGTGTAAGCTTCAAAAGGTAAAGGATCGAACCTTGGAGCATAAACACACAGAGTGAACTAACCGTCATTACTCGAAACAGTGACCACACACCAGAAAAGCGCATACTCCGGTACGCTCCGAGCATTCCCAAAATGGCATTGTAGAGCGGAAGGGCGATTCCCAAGACGATGAAGTACTCCTCGATCGGCGCAAGGGTTCTAAGTTCGTTTGTTTGAAAAAACGATACTGAATTGAGTGCAGAGAGGAGCGAATCACGAAAGTGATAGGTTACAAAGAACGCAGCAATGATAATTAAATTATCTGCAACACGCTCTACATTGGAAACAAATCGCCAGTGTTGTTTAAGCACTGCTAACTCCCCCTAATCGTCGGTGAATACAACAACTCTCTATACCTTGAAGGAGGGTTTTTATCTAGGGCGTTAAGACAAGGATAATCTGTTGCCTGTTTTTATTGAACACCGAGTTTCGCAGGGTTACACAGAGTAAAATAAGTTAGAGTGAAATAAGTTATTTTGGGATCTCTCTTTAAAACTCTGTGCAACCCTGTGAAACTCTGTGTTCAATAAATAAAGCAAAGGAAGCATCAACAACGCACACGCTTAAAAGGGCTAGAGCTGGCTATAAGCGAGATTCTGTTTGGATGATATCAAAAGACATCTTCCTCGATAGTCATTCATCTAAGCGACACAACCCGGGAGTTACGTAACGAGTAGCCACGGGCACTTTTGGTGCCTGCCCCCTTATTCGGTCTTGCACTAGCCGAGGTTTACCAAGCCGGTGTGGTTACCCACACCGCTGGTGAGCTCTTACCTCACCGTTTCACCGTTTCTCTCAGCGCCGAAGCGAAAGAGATGTTTATTTTCTGTGGCACTATCTCTGGGTTTCCCCAGGCTGCCGTTAGCAGCCGACTTACTCTGCAGTGTCCCGACTTTCCTCAACCTGAGTACTCAGGCTGCGACCATCCGCCAATCTCTAACCCGGCTTTATTTTGGCTCATTTGAGGTAAGTTGTCGAGGAAGGGAAAAAGAGGATACAGAACTGGCATTGTTAACAATAGTTGGTTCCTTTACATGAGAACGGGGCGGAGAAAGGCCTCCGCCCCGTTTATCTCAAGATCTCCGATGTAATCAATGATTGCCCCTTACCGTCCCCGTACCGGAGTCGCTCCCTCCGCGAGTGGGTCCGGTTTGCCCGCCCTGTGCACCCGCGCTCGCTGCCTCATCAAATCTGGATAGCGGTAAATGAGAAGGAGCGGCTTCGTCTGGGTTGGGCAATGTGGAAGAGAGTCGATCCACTCTCCGAGTCGTCCGCGTACCCGATATCGTGCTTTGATCTCTTTTCTTCGAAGGCATGTCCGTATGCTCCGCTAGGATATGGTCGGGACCTTGAAACTGTCTCAGACTTGAGAGACAGGCAGCCCGATGATGCTTTCAATAGAACTTTTTCAATGCTCTCTCTGCTCAAAGCATCATCGAACGATAAAACCTTCCTGCTCAGTTCTGTTCCTCCCCAAGATATAAAGCTTAGGCAGGAACTCTTGAGGTTACTCAAGAAGATAAACTCTACAGTGTCAAAATACGTATGCCAAAGATCAAAGTAACGTTAAAAAACTTAGAGGCTGTATCAAAACCTCAAGAAACCTTAGACTTAGGGTCTTTAAGCCTTCGACTTAAACTACACTTAGCCTTGCTCTTGCACTTGCTCTAAAATTCCACTTAGAGCAAGTGCAAGGCTAAGTGTAGTTTAAGGAGAGGTCGAAGTGAAAGTCTAAGATAGTGTATAAAAACTTTCAGAGCCTTTGATTTAGAAGGTTTTGATACAGCGTCCTACTCCCGCTCCAACACCATCGCTCCCGCCATCGCACCTGCGGCACAGATACTTATTAACCCCCGCCGAGCGTTTCTTCTTTTAAGCTCATGGGCAAGAGTGGTAACAATTCTTCCCCCCGTTGCGGAGAAGGGATGTCCAACCGCGATGGAGCCACCTAAAACGTTTAACTTCTCGCTTGGCACCTCTCCTATGGCGGGCTCTTTCCATCCCTCCTTCCACGCCTTCGTATTTGCCACTACCTGAGCTCCAAACGCCTCATGAAGCTCAATAAGATCAAAATCACTAAGCGTTAAGTTTAGTTTCTTTAACATCCGTGGAACACAAATTCCAGGTGCCATTAATAACCCATCACCGGGGTCAATCGCTGCATATTGATACCCCCGAATATAGGCAAGAATCTCCCTCCCCTCGGCTTTTGCTCGTGCTTCAGACATCAAAAATACTACAGAAGCACCATCCGTAAGTGCGCTAGAGTTTCCAGCGGTGATCGTTCCTAGAGGGCTGCGATCAAACACTGGCTTTAGTTTGGCAAGCTTTTCAAGCGAGGTGTCCTTTCTGATTAAGAGATCTTTACTTACCCCTGCTAACGGTTCCATCTCCTGAGTGAGTCGACCATCTTCTGTGGCAGAAGCAGCCCGAGCATGGCTGAGATACGCAATCTCATCTTGTTCTTTTTGAGTAATCTTAAACTTCTTTGCCGTAATCTCCATATGCTCCCCCATCGTCAAGCCCGTTGAGGGTTCGGTAATACTGGGAGCTTCCGGAAGAAAGTCCTGGGGGCCACGAAAACCAAGGATTGATTTTACCTTTCCACCGAGAGTTTTTTCACGAAAGAGATTAAGAAACGCTCTTGTGCTTCGTTGATTAAAAGTCAGTGTTGGGTTTGACATCGACTCCGCACCACCAGCAATCCCCATCTCGTAATTTCCAGTAGCAATGCCTTCGGCTACTGAGGTGATGGCGACAAGTCCGGAGATACAATTGTTTGAAACGGCTTGAGCGTAGAGACTTTTTGGAAGCCCGGCACGAAAGACAATTTCTCGGGCCCAGTTTGGAGTTCGTGGATCTAAGAGCACCGAACCAAAAATAAAGGCACCAACATCCTCACCCTTAATATGGTAGCGTTTTACCAAGGCACGAAGAACATGCTCTCCAAGCTGATGAAAAGTAAGCTCCCT
>CAZDIO010000043.1:0-38269 GCA_964505555.1 uncultured Bdellovibrionales bacterium | reverse complement strand
GATTGCTTCGCTCCGCTCGCAACGACAGAGAAGTCTGACTTTATCTAAAGAGAACGGCTCTAGTGGCCGTTTCCCATTGAGCTTTCAAAAATATCTGCTAGGGGAAACACGCTCTTGCCTTCTTCTTCTTTAGGCTCTGTGTATGAAGGGAGATTTTCTAATTCTTTAGCAACACTTAAGTACTCTCTAGCGAGTTTTTGTGTTTGTTTCGTATCAAACGCTGTCATTTGAAGAAAACTAAGTCGATTTTGTTCCTCAGTTCGGCGAACATAGGAGTGAAGTAAAAAAATAGGGTTTTCATCAGCGCTTACCGGCCTGCTACTCGGGAGAGTATCCTCCTCTTCATCTCGCGATTTTAAAAACGATATAAATGCGGCGGGATCTTCAAACCCGGCCGCTCCGCTCTCTCCATTTCTCTCCTCCCCAAAAACAGAGTCATCAATGGGAAGGTTTTCATGCAATCGATTACTTACTAATTGTCTTACTCTTGAGGCTTGAGCGTTCACCATCGTCCTAACAATTGACCAGATCGGTCCTTTAATATGGGAAGTTTGAGACACTATATCTTCTAAGCAGTGGATGCTCATCTCACTTGAGTCAACGGGAACACAGACTATATCTGCGCTTGCAATGGAGTTACGGGTAATTACGTTGAGATCTGGGGGTGTATCAATGACGATATGATCGTACTCCTCCCTTAACTCAGCTAAAAGCTTAGGAAATAAGATTCGAAAAGCCCTTGCACCCCTTCCCCAGAGAAAGTACTTAAGATCCGCAGTTGCAGGGAGAAGGTCGAGCCGTTTTCTCACTGGATGAACAAGCATCGGTGGGATTCCTTCCCTGGCAAATCGAGCTCCAGAGGTTTGTTCTTTGGAGGTTTTTTTACTGTAAAGTTTTTCACCGTGAATATCTTCGTTATGAAGATCTTCTTCACTATGAAGTTGTTTTTCCTCAATTCGGTCCTGGTTAAACCGCCATTCCTCTATTTCGTGTGAGGGATCTTGTGAATGAAAATCTTGTGAGAGAAACAGGCGTGCCAATTCCGACTCGCGCGGAAATTGAATCTTGCCCCCTTTTCCTTTGAGGAGACGGCTTGCGTGGGCAGCACAATCGAGATCAATAAGTAACGTTCTACAGTCACGTTCAGCAAAAGCGTGACTTACGTTTACCGAAAGTGATGTTTTCCCAACCCCTCCCTTAAGTGATGCAAAACAAAGAATACTCATCTAGAACCAACTACCTCAACTCCCTCACCACAATGGTTTTTGTTAGGTTTATTCTTAAAGAGGGGTCAATATGAATCAAAGATTTGTTGTCTGTCAAAAGATTTTTTTTTGAAGGAGCTATTGACAAATTCCAGTCATTGCGAGCCAGAAGCCTCAACTACCGGCCAAAGTGCGATAACAACAGAGGCGCAGAGACACAGAGAAAAAGATCAAGAAAGGAGATTTTATTCACCTTCTCTGCGGCCCTGCGCCTTTGTGGTTCTATCAATCTTTCTTTTAGGATTCTTAGCTTAGCGACCGTCGGGGCTAATCCTACTTCAGAATTGAGCGTAAAAAATAAAAGCCGTGTCGGAGCTTAAACTTAGAGTATCCGCTTCGTCGAGGATGAAAGATATAGGATACCTCGGCAAGTGTGAGCCTTCCTTTGGCTATTTTCAAAAGATCAAAGAGCACTTTAAAACCTCGGTGTTCAAATCTTTCGCTCGTCGAGCAGATCAAATCTTGAAGACACACGGTGTTTCCGCCAAAAAACCCGGAGAGCGGATCCTGTGCAGTTGTTTTAAAAAACCTCAAGTAGTTTTTTGCCATGATGGTTGCAAAATAAGAAAGTAATTGTCGCGTAGAAGAGCCATACGATGAAGGGCCTTTTCGTGTTCCAATGACCACATCAGCTCCTTGACGAAGTATTTGAATCATCTCTGCGATTTTTTCTGGAGGATGTTGAAAGTCAGCATCGATTACTACGAAATACTCTCGTTCACAAAGTTGAATCGCCTCAAGAACGCTTGACGTAAGCCCCTTCGAAGAGGATCCAACCCGTTCACAGAGGTGGACTGTTGATGAATGAAACCTTTGTGAACATCGCTGCACAAGCTCTTGCGTGCCGTCCTGACTCTCATCATCAACGACCAATAATTGTGCTTTGAAATACTGGTTGTCGAGCACTGAGAGAAGCTCAGTAATAACCTCCGCCTCATTTTTTGTGGGGACAATGATGGTCAGATCGCTGTAATCGTGCGCTGGCGTTTGAAGAGTGGTGCCTTGAAATGCTGGGTTTGCGGACATCAATATAGTTGGCGCGTAACTCGCTAATAGAAGTGCTACGGTAGCACTAAATAAAAAGAAAGTAAAAATTGACTATTCGTGCTTTGGAGTGTTTGCAGCAGCAGGAGTATTTGAATCGGCTTGTTGCTTCTCCTTTGCTTCGAGGAACTGATTAATCTCATCTTTGTTTTTATGAATATCCACAACTACCTGTTGGAGCTTACCAAGCGTATCAGTAAATTCGGTAAGCACCGTGGTATTTTGTTTGAAATCTTTGGTGACGTTATCTATTGATTTTGTTCCCACATTGACAACCGCAATTCCAGCAAGCGCCACAAGTGAGGCGATAAGAATAATCGGTGCGTATCGATACCAACTGGTAAAGTTCACTCCTAACGCTACGGTATCCTCATAAGAACGCTCTGAGTATCGGGGAGACACTGGCAAAGGCTCTGTTTTTCCTTCAGAAAGCGGAGACTGCACTTGTGTATCATCAAGGGTAGAACTTAACTCGTTTTCAAGCAGTTTTTGCATTTCATCTGCGCTTACAAATCGATCTTCTTTGCTTTTAGAAGTCGCCTTACAGATGAATTCCTGAAACCAGGGGGGCACATGTTTCTTTCTCGGAAGCTCTGGAAGTGGGTCTTTGATAATTTTACTAGCAAGATTAAACCAACTTTCATCAGAAAATGGCACGCACCCAGCAACAAGTTCAAAGGCAACAATCCCTATAGCGTAAAGGTCAGAGCGTTCATCCGTTGGCTCTTCCTTAATCTGCTCCGGAGCCATGTAATATGGAGTTCCGACGCATTCTCCAGTTTGCGTAAAGCGTTTATCAGCGGAACTGGTTCGTGCAAGTCCAAAATCGGAGATTTTTACCTCTCCTGTATCACTAATCAAAATATTTGCTGGTTTGAGATCCCGGTGAATAACACCCATTGAATGTGCATAGGAGATCCCTTTGAGAACTTCGATAAGAATTTTTAGACACTCTTCAAAGCTGAGGCCACCTTTGTATTGAGATTGAATTAATTTCTCGAGAGTAACGCCACGAATATGTTCCATGGTCATAAAATAGTAGCGCCCTTGAGCCTCACCAAAATCGTAGGTGCGAACAATATTAGGATGAGTTAATTTTCTTGTGATCTGCACTTCGTGGCGAAAGCGTGCAAGCTGGGTAGGATCGTCCATGAGTTTAGGATCAAAAAGCTTCAGCGCGATCATGTCATTGTTGAGCGCGCGATCCACAACCTGATACACGGCACTCATCCCCCCTGAGCCGAGTTTATTGACGACGTCGTAACGATTATTAAGAAGCGTTCCAACACCTAATCCGAGTGGTTCGAAGCGATTGACCGACATGTAAACAGATCTCCAGCTATTACAGCACCGAGCTACCATTAAATCGACAAACAAAAAGAATAACTTTAAAATACCCTTGTCGTTACAAGGTCTTGCAAGGAGCTCCTATCCATTGAAGAAAACCGCACAACGAGCTAACTTACTTTAAATGTTACCTATTTTTTTTAAGGAGGATCGTATCAGATGGTTTCACGTGAAGAAGTAATTGAAGTGTTTAAGAAAATAATCGACCCTGAGCTCTTTATTGATATCTGGACATTAGGACTTATTTACGGTTTTGAAGTGACGGAAGATGGAATTGATATAAAAATGACCTTTACCTCGATGGCGTGTCCTGCAGGTCCCCAATTAGTAGAAGAGGTAATCGAAAAAACAAAAACGTTACCAGGAGTAACAAAGTCAAACGTCGAGGTTGTATTCGACCCACCCTGGCAACCATCTGAAGAATTAAAAGCATTACTGGGTATAGGATAAGAAAACGATACCGAAAGCATGAACTTTCTTTTATCACCAGAACTAAGTGAGTTTGGAGAGATTCTCCAAAAGTTTTTCTCTACACGCATTAACTCGAGCTTCTTAAGAAAGCATCTCGCAGAAGCTCCTGAACTATCTCCTGCCCCAGGAAAGGAAGATCAGGAACTCTGGAAAGAGCTCGGAACGTTAGGTATCTTCTCAGCGTTTATTCCTGAAAAATATGAGGGGCTTGGTTTTGGATTGCTCTCGGCTTCGTTAATTACTGAACAGGCAGGAAGGAGCCTCATTCCTTTACCGCTTTCAGAAACTATTGCCCTGGGGGCTATTCCGTTGCTCCTTGCTGGAAGCGAGCCGACAAAACAGAAATTCCTTCCAAAGATAGGCACCGGTGAGCTTTCACTCACTGGCGCGTTTTCGGAACTCTACCCGATTTCAACACCAACAGCTCCCCTCATTACCGCCACTTCTCTAGAAGGAAGATATTTATTAACTGGAAGACTGGGTTTGATCCCTTCCGTAAAGAACTCGCAGATGGTGCTGGTTCCAGCCTTATTAAATAATAAAAGAGCACTCTTTGTAGTTGAACTTTCTAAAACCTTAGGTTCAACCCTCAAACACACTCAGCAAGAGACTCTTGACCTCCTTCGACCTTACTCTGAGCTTCATTTTATAAAAACCGAAGCGGAGCTGGTCTCTCTAGAACTCTCTTCTTCCTGGGAAGAGATACTCCACAGTATCTCTCTCCTCTTTGCTGCAGAGATGATCGGTGCTTCAGAAAAAGTACTCGAGATGACCCTTGAGCATGTAAAGACAAGAACGCAGTTTGGAAAGGCCATTGGGAGTTTTCAGGCAGTCTCTCACAAACTTTCAGATATCTACCTTCAGATAGAAAGCGCTCTTTCGCTACTTCGATTTGCTGCATGGTCTTTTGACAACGACAAACAACAATTTCCAAAAGCTGCCATCGCCTTAAAAGGTTTCGTCAGTGAAGAATTACCAAAAGTGATTCAAACCGCACTTCAAGTGCATGGTGGTATCGGATTTACCCATGAATACGATCTTCATCTCTATCTTCGCCGGGTGCGAACCCTCGCTGCACTCTACGGCACAGCAGAGGATCATTTTAAATGTCTTGGCGATTTAGAAATTGTTAGTGACTTACCAAGATAAAAGCTCCATGGTCTCATTGCATCATCTCAAGTTATCGAAATAATGGATCGCCGTACCCGTTTTAGCATATCTTTTCTTGTCTTCTCTTCGATTCTTCTTCAAGTTGGAGTCTTTATCCCTCTCCTACTATTTACGACAAACCAAGATGAGTTCTCAGTTGGTTTTCTCGATGCCGTCCAGCATCTTGTGTTTCCCTTACTGGCGATTCTTTTCATTGCCAGCACCTTTTCTGTTTTTTGCTCTAGAAAGATGTATGAGAAGTTAATCTCCTTAGCTCTCGCTGTTTCTTTTTTAATGTATCTCCAAAGCACTTTTCTCGTTTGGCGTTACGGAAGTTTCGACGGGAAGGAAATTTCATGGAATGAGTTTGTCACTCAAGGAAGAATCGACCTCGGTATATGGGTCATGGGGCTCTTTCTCGCTTTTCTTTCCTCCTCTCGAATCACAAGGACAGCAAAGATATTTTCTTTCCTGATCTTACTTCTCTCAGGAGTTGGAAGTCTCCTCCCTTTACTTGAGAAACCTGTTCGTTGGAGAAGTTCTTCAGCGAAATCTCATCTTAATCACTCACAACTAAATGGGTTCTATGATTTTTCAACAAAGAAAAATATTATCTATATTCTTCTTGATGGTTTCCTCTCCCCTGCGTTTGAAAAAATTCTTTCTGAAGATAACGCCCAGCAAAATGCTTTTTCAGACTTTACCTATTTTCGAAACACTCTAGGCTCATTCCCTACTACCTCGCCAAGTATTCCCACAATTTTTTCTGGACGTGATTATGACAACTCACTCCCTCTTTCAAAATTTCTTCAAGATTCACTCTACGAAAACTCGTTTCCGAGCATTCTTCATAAAAATGGCTTTCAAGTGAACTTGGTCACCCTTGGTCACTACTGCAATCACTTACAAACCTCTGGGTGCGGAGCTCTGGAAGCGTATAACGCAAACGACACGGTACGTTTGGAACGAAAAGAGCTTTCAAAACTCATTGATATCTCCCTTTTTCGTCTCGCCCCTCAAGTTCTAAAAAAAGAGATCTACAACGATCAGGATTGGCTCTTTCAAAGATTTTATCAACGCCGCAAGGGTCCACCTATCCATGTCGAATCGTTAGAATTCGTAGATACCCTGCTTTCAAAAGCACAAGCCACCTCTTCCGCGCCGACATTGAAGTTTATCCACCTGATTATTCCCCACAGCCCGGTGCGACTAAACGCAAATTGCCAAGCGCGCTCAACAAAGAAGGATCCAGAAATGAAGGACTATCTCCTCCAAGCTCGCTGTGGTTTGAAACTTGCACACGATATTATTGATACCATCAAAGCTCTTCAGATCTACGATCAAAGTATGATTATTATCTCTGCAGACCACGGCTTTCGCATAAAATTTGATCATCCTGGGAAAAAAGAGGGGCTTCCTCCGATCTCATCAGCGCTTCCGCTTCTTCTAGTAAAACCTTTTGGCCATCATGGACCACTGCAAGTTTCGGAAGTTCCAGCCCGACTTGCCGATATTGGAACCACCATTGAAGATGCGCTTGATTTAAATAAAACGCTTCCTGGTCAATCACTTTTTACCTTAACAACAACCGATAGCCGCGTTCGTCCCTATCGTTACTATCGTTGGAATCACCGCAATTGGAAGGTTGATTCACTTCCTCCTACCCGTGAATATCTCGTAGAAGGTCACGCTTGGGATGAAACCTCTTGGAGGTTTCATCGAGAACTTCCACCATTTGGGGCTGCAGTGAAATAAAAAATGGGCAAAGACGATTCCGTAAGATTCGTAATCCTTTCATAATCTCCGAGCCGGTCCGGCTCGCTCCATATCGTGCTTACATCACGGAGAGCGAGTCCGGACCGGAAGTCCTCCTCTTTAAACAAACATCACAAACGCCACAACACTTGCCGTAATGCTGAGAACGGAAACTCTTTCCATTCTTGGGCACATACAAAGCGCGGCTTTGGATCGGTATATTCTATGGGATATCCCGATGATAGCCATCTGGATCGGAATCCCAATGAAAAAGATAATGCTTGTCCCAACATGAAAGTATGTCATCACATTGAGGTTTGTGCTGTTTGTTGTTCCCAGAGCCTGTGCTTCAAGACTCTGCACTTTAAGACTCTGCGCTGCGGCGGGATTGCCAAAATGCTCCAGAAACAGCCCAAGCAAAACAACATAGGAGAGATTGAGAAGAGGTATGTGAATGATACTTTTGTCCCTGAATTTCCAGGCGATCCAAATCGCGACAACGGCCACAAGGGCGACTACTTTCATCGTATTAACTCCTTCCATCCCTAGGCAAACCAACCACAGAAGGACGCCATCCCCTCTGCTAAAACCAAAACGAATCTACACAAGCGCCTTTGCGCCCAAAAAACTTCTAGTTTTGTGGACGTAAAGACCGATTCTCTACTCAACCAGATCCTGCCTTCAAAGAATGATAAAAGATCTAAGTTCAAGACATTTTATATATTATATTGTGTCTTTTTTCTATTGTCAGAAATGGCTTAAGATCCGGTTCGCAACTTCGCAACGACAGGTATTTCCATCTTACTAGAGGTTCTCAGAGAGATTCGAGAAAGGTAATTATTGCGTCTCTTTGGTCTTTGCTCATCGCCAGAAACGCCTCCCGAGCTCTTTCTGCTTCCCCACCATGCCAGAGAATCGCCTCTTCTAATGTTCGAGCCCTTCCGTCATGGAGATAAGTCGCAGTGTTAGAAAGGATCGTCGCGGTAATACCAATTCCCCACAGAGGCGATGTTCGCCATTCATTGGCGGAGGCTTCAAAATCTGGCCTTCCATCAGTAAGTCCCTCTCCCATATCATGGAGAAGCATATCGGTATAAGGAAAGATCCTTTGATTCTCTAAAGCATGGAGAGGATGAGTCCGTGTTTGAAATGATGGTATATGACATCCAACACATCCTATTTCTTTAAAGTTTCTTTCACCTCGCTTTACTTCAGCATCATCCAAACGAGAAGCACGAGGCACGGCGATCGTTTGGACATAAAACTCAACTGATCGAACGATGTTTTGATCAATATCTGTTTGCTCCGCACCTCCATGAACAAATGGATTGGTAACACCCATATCGTTAAAATAGGCTCCCGCAGCTTGTTGAAGAAGGTGTGGCTGATTTGCTTTTCTTCCAAACCGACCGAGCGCACGAATCTGTGCGATAATGTCCCATACATAGTTTGGTCTTCCGGAGATACCATCGCCATTTGCATCTTCTGGATCCGCATGAGCAAGAATTTCATCTTCGGGAATTGCTTCTAAGAGACCGAGACCAAACACGGGTGGGGGAACTCTAAAAGATGTCATTACGGAAGAAGGGAGTATTGCTCCGTTTTTTAAAGTGACTTGGAGTTTCGGCTTTCGTAACTCATAGGGGGTACCATCTGCATACACTCCAGAAGTAAACTCGTATTGAATATCAACAACTCCTTCCGGAGAGGTCCCAAAAATCGCATGATCTTGGAGCTGGGTTCCTAATCCTGAAACGGCAGCGGGACCTCCAGGGAGTTCAGGAGCGCCCATGGAGGAGCTTAACCGAAGAACTGCCTGACTCCCACGAGGTCCCGTGCCAAAGATCGGTTGTCCTCTGCCATTTTTTGTATGGCAGCCCTCGCATGAAGAATTATTAAAAAGGGGTCCAAGCCCTGCATTAAATGTTGCCGGAGGTGAAACAAAAACGGCCCCAAAATTTGCATCTCCTTCAAGATGACGATCAAGTTCCTCAGCAGAGAGGTTTGAGGCTGGGTTTTCAAAGGCAAGAGCAGTGCGATCGTCGCTTGTTGTATCTCCTCCGGCAAGCGACCGATCGAGCGATTCTCCTCCCCCATCACTACTTCCATTACAGCTTATAAAAAAACAAAAGAGAAGAGCGCATGCAATACCCCGCGGTAAACACCAAAAGAAATGCATGGCTCCTCTTTTTTTCACAGGAAGATACTTACGAGAGAATCAGGGGCAATACTTCTGTTTCCAGAATTCTCTGCACCTCGCGAACAGCTTCCTGTGCAGTAACAATGGTATTGTCATTTGATGAATCAAGAATCGCACTTCGAAATGGCTCAGGGATTCTTTGAATAGCAACAATGGCATTGTTTACTGCCGCAACAAGCTGAGCATTAAGTTCTGCATCCCCTGCGGAGATAAATGCTGAGACCGCTCTGTCTAAAGCAAGCTTTACCCCTGTAATATTGTTTGAAAAATCAATAATTGAGTTATAGCTAAACTGACTCTCTACAATATTTGGGTTTCGCGTATCAAAAGGATCGGCAATTTTACCATTTGCAACTTCATCGCAAATGGTAATCATCCCACGCACCATCTGCTCGATAACCGATTCCTCTGTCGGATAAGCAACACTACCTTGCCCCGCTCGCACAACTTCTAATGCGTACGGCGGTTGACCTTCGATCCCTTCCGTCCATGCGCGCAAAAGCGCTGAAGTGACGGACTTTAATTGATCCGTAGTAGCAATAAGATAAGTAAATTCACGCGGAGTAAGGTCTGCTGCAGCTTTTGCTCCACCTTCTCCATAGAGGAGAAATTCAATGGTATGAAACCCTTTGAGTGAATTATCAAAATTTGCAACGGTTTGAGCATTCAAAGTGGCATTCCCGTTAAGAACCGCTTCGAGATCCGTACGATTTACCGGCCAAGTATCAAGCGCTGGATCGAAACCGTAGAAATCAACCGGTCCAAATAGTGCTGTTTCGCTTTGCTCCCAAGGAATACGAGTTCTTACCCATGCAGATCGAGCTGCGGTAAGTGTCTCTTGCGAAGGCGAAGCGGATAAAGCATTTACCGCACTTACAAGATCTTGCGCAGCGTTATCAAGACGGGTGTATGTTTCAATGATGAGATCATTTACATAGTTATCAATGACGTTTCGCTTAAGCGTTCCACCACCAGTGGTAAAGTCTTGCGATGGGGAGCCATCACTATCGTCATCTCCGCCTCCGCTACTACAGCCAAGAGACAGTGATCCTATAAGGATTAATCCACTAATTATTAAGAACCAACCTGACCGACACTTCATCTTTACTCTCCTATTCATTGCACTCATAACTAATAAACAAATCCCAATCCAAGTCTCACCATGTTTTGAGAATCAATTCCCTCCTGTCCAAACTTACGGTGAGTATAATCAAGCTTTGCAACTAAAAACCGACCATACGTGTAAGAAAGTCCCCCAGTATAAACTTCTCGCTCATAGCGTTTGTTATCGATAAGCTCTTCGCGGGTATCATAGTAGGTGTCATAGTAATCAATCCGCACAAACGGCTCCACACGATGCTTCTCGGATATTCCTAAAAGATAAGAGATATTGTAGCCAACCTCTCCCCACGCGGCGAGTGCTTCATCTCCAACTGGTGTGCGTTCTACTTCCAAACTATTTGGCAATCGAGCATTTCGTTCAGAGATCGCTTGTGCATCATCAAGCGACCCATGAAGCACCATCGCTTGAAAGCGGAGATTTTCAAGATCTAACCGGGTGTGGATATCGAAAATACTAACAGTCCCATCAACATCGACATCATCCTTTGGACGATTATCAGAGGTGTTCCCATAGTATCCAGAAGCACCGAGAAGAAACCCAGGAACCTTTGTGTAGTCAAATCTTCCAACGAATGCGAAATCCTCTGCCCGATTCACCTCGAAGCGATCTTGGTGACCTTCTGCAACCCAACGAGAGGCGCTAAAACCCGTTGAATCAAGCCCGTTAACAAGTTGTAGCGTGCCTTGTCCGAAATCTACTTTCTGCTGCACTTCAAATCCGATCTCATCCCACACCGCAGGAATAACTGTTGTCTCCGCCTCTGAACGACCAGAAGCAAGATAGTCTGTGGGAAGGTGATAAGGAGAGAGGAGCCCAATCGCGAGATAAAACCGACCAGCTCTAACACTGAGTCCGTTGTCAAACTCCTTTTTAAGAAATAACTCTTCAAGAATTACCTCTCCCCCTTTTTCAACCTCCTGTTCAAATTCACCAAATTCATCAAATTCAAGTTCAACAGCTGAGCCCGTTCCACCATGTTCAAATTCCACTTCCGCTTCAAATTCAATTCCGGAGTCTTTATGCTCTCCCTCTAACTCAAGCACAAAGCGAGTAATATCAAACCCTGCTCGACTCTCTCCACGAGAACCTTCTGGTTGGGTAATTGACTCAGGATAATCATAGTACGCAAAGCGCATATCACCGTAGCCACTCCAATGCAGAGCAAATGGACCATCTTCATCCTCCTCTTCAGAAGCTTGATCAAGCTTTGAAATCTCCTCTTTGACAATTGAGCGAACTTGCTCCGAAGAAAGTTCCTGAGTGGCGGGTTGTTCAGCTTGGGCGATAATTTCGCCAAACAATACTAAAACAATAAAGAATATTTTAACCGGTGTAATTTCTCGTCTCATTTTCAAAATCGCATTCTCAACGCTCTTTATTTGTAGTTTAGGCTCGATGGAGCGCTTGTATCAGTGCTTGGTATATAAAGCAAGTACATTACTACTGGTGATATATCTTTATGGATCAATTATTTTATATGCAAGCAATAATGATTACTGCCTATTAGATACTTTCTTATGTATATGATGCGTTAAATGCGATCGATACTTTATCGACGTAAAGAAAGAAAATTTAGGTTTGTGTTTATAAAAAGTTATTGCCCAGGGAAAGTCATCACGTACTCTCCAGTACGGACAATATAGTTTCTCATCAACGCACCTTCACGATCAGCTTGAAGAATTACCGTGCCGATCGTGTTTTCAGGAATTACAAGATCAGAAAAGCGGTGAGATTCATGGGGAGAGAGAAGAACTTTTTTACTAAACACATTTTTCCCAGTAAAATCGAGAAAATCAAGATCAATGTTAATCGTCGTGTTTGAAGGATTATAGATCTCCGGCACATTTCTGTGTTTAATAAAGCTATTAAATTGGGATATCTGCACAACGTCTGGTGCTCCCATAAATGGTGCAGCATAGGCATAGAGAAGTTTCCCCGTTGAATCAAGTTTATAAAAAAGCGAGAGGGCACTCATAAAGCCACTCTCCACCTTAACAGTGGAAACACCAACTGATTCAGGAGAAAGAAATCCCGTCTCCCCAACTCGATTGACGATCAGGTGGCGCGTTCCCATCGCTGACACCTGAACACGCTGATTTCCTTTTCGCGTTCCGCTTTCATTGTATATTTCAACACGTGCAGAAGATGGAGTACTTTGCGGATTGAGTAATTCCACCACGCTTAGTTCTCCACTGGTAGTTGAAATCCCTCCACTACTAAGTCCTCTTAAACCGGGACGATATGGAAGATTAAATGCGGCAAGAAAGTTATTACAAACACTTTGTGCACAATCATAGAAGTAGCGAGTAAGCGTCAGATGGTAACTTTGTGTTTTTTTGCTTGGAACAAATTGCGCAAGGCCCAGTGCGTTCATGTTCTGACCCCCTGTAAGACCATCATGAGCTGAGAAGTCTTTCCTTCCGCCATCTGGAATTGAAACATTTTGTCGATTGATAATGTTTCCCTTCTCATCAAAGTAAATAATCTTCCCCGTCAGCTTTTTTCCATCTCGCTCGGCATCAACAATCGATATCCAGTTAGCAACTACTGCCAAAGGATTTGTTCCAAGATGGAAGGTGTTTACAGAAACAGCGGTCTGCCCCCGTTGAGGATTTAAGAAGGGATAGGAGAGCGCAAAATCAAATTTTTTTCCAAACGTTGAGACACCATCTCTTGTGTCTGGTTTATAGAGAGTTATCCCCCCACTCCACGAACCTTCTTCACCATCTGTTTTTACGCAGACACTCCCCACAGTGTTTGTACGTAGGCCAAGATCATTGATAATAAAATCTCGCTTTAAATTTGCTCCGATTTTTGCGTTTTGAGCCCCTTGACGTATCCCCATGGAATCAAAGTATTCAACACTAACCGAAAGAGGTTTTGTTTGCAGGTTTAAAACAGACACAACATTGAGCTGTCCAAGAAAACCGTTTGCTCCAACACAGGCAGAAGAGGAGAGCTTTTGAAACAAACAATCTCCGCTCCCTTCTGGAACACACACACCAAATTCATTTACTACTGGAGTATTCTCTTCTTCATCATCGGGAACCGAAACCTGCGGACGGATTTCAAAAAACAGATTCTCAGAAAAAAAGTTTGTTGCAAATGAAGCGCCTAATTTCGTTTGCGAGGAGACATTTCCAAGGAATTTATCTTCAGGATGGAAAAAATTTAGGTGTGTTACACTTGAGAATGAGTCTGAGGGAGTAATAAAATTCTCCACCTGGAAACTCTCCTCATGCACCCGAAGAACAAACCCCTCAAAGGTGCTGATGTAAATATCTCGAGCTTCTGGCTGAAAAGTATTAATTGCAAGCCCATAACCACTGTTTAAAGAGAGATTCATTGTGGCACTATCCTCTTCAAGAGGGACTCCTGTGGCGATTGCTTGGGAAATAGCTGCTGTATCAAACTTCATCAGACGATGACTTGCTGGCGGAGCTGGAAAGTCCCAGGTACTTCTTACGTAATAGAGATCTCCTCTTTCATTCAAGACGACTGGGCCGGTTGGGGAATCAGGGATGAGCACTACCGGCGTAACAGCTCCCGGAGAATTGAGATTAAAATAAACGACACTAGTATTAAAACTAGAAAGAACACTCACTAATACTTTTTCATTATCAAGAAAATCTAAGCTAAAATTTCCTTGAAGTGAAGTAACAAGAGAGATGTTTCGAGTAGAAAGATCGATCTTCCAAATCGTATCTGTTGTCCCGGTTACTCCAAACAAGGCAAACGTCCCATCCGGAGAAACATTCACAAAAGAACCATAACTTCCCGAATCCAGCTCCGAGACAAGCTCTGGTTGAGAGGGAACACCATCTCCGTTTGCATCAAAGATATAGAGTGCAGGATTTCCGGAAGATGATTTAATTGCAAGCACATCCCCATTTAGAAGAAAATCAAATCCCCCACTAACGTTTTGTTGCATGGTGATCCGTTCATATCCAGCGGAAATCAAAAGATCAGTTGCTCGAGCCGATCCCGGAAGCATCAAAAGAGCAGCAAATATTGCCGGTGCGTATGAGTACGAAAGTTTTCCCTTAAATCGTTTAAGGATGACAAGAAAATCTCCTCCGAGGATTACAAAGAAGAGCATATTGGCAACCGCATGAGCAGTGTCAAACCAAAATGATGCCACGTTTGTTGCTATCCATGTCTTAAACGTCAGCGGGTAGACATAAGAGTACCAATACCAAAGGTTCATGAACCAACCAAAAAGATACCCCCACATAAAACCAAAGAGGATAAATGTCTTTCGATTCGCTTGAGGATAAATACGAAGCAGCATTCCTGCACTTACACCGCAGAGCGCCCAAGCCAACATCTGAAAAAAAGTCCAGGGACCTTGTCCCAAAAATATATTTGAGACCACCGCCGCGACCATTCCCACGGCAAGTCCAATCGTTGAGCCAAAAACAGCACCACTCGTAATCACAAAAAATGTTGTTGGCTGCACACTAGGGATTGCCGTAAAGACAACTCGTCCCAGCGCAGCAAGGGCAGCAAGGACAGAGATGAGCGCAATCTCTTTTGATGAAAAACGACACCGCTCAATTGAATAACAAAGGATACTCAAGAGAAAAATCATTACCACTGCCAAAATAATATCATGACTCATATGCGACCTGCTTCGATTAGTTGTTTAACATCTTGTTTATTAATAATTGGTTCCTGAACGATCCCCCGAAAGAGCCGATTGATCTGCGTGGAGTAAAGAAGATTATTATGAAGTACTGTTTGAGGCGGTCCATCTTCAAGGATCTTCCCTTGATCGAGGATTACAATTCGGGTGGCAAACTCCGCAGCAAACTCTACATCTTGAGTCACAAGCACAATCGCCATTCCCCAAGTGTCTGTAAGTGTTTTTAGGTATTCTCCCAACTCTTCCTTAATTCTTCCATCAAGCCCTCTGGTGGGTTCATCAAGGAGAAGAAGCGAGGGCTTCATCACAAGAATTGAAGCCAGAGCAACTCTTTTTCGCTCACCACTACTTAAGTCACGAGGATAGGAAGAGCGAAGTGGGAGGAGATGAAGAAGGCTTAATACCTCCTCTACTCTCGATGGAGCGTCTATACCGTAGTTTCGTAAGGTAAAAAGCAACTCCTCTTCTACGGTATCATTAAAAAGATACAGGTTTGAGTCCTGAGCAAGATAGCCGACATTGCCCCCTTTGGTTGATTCATTTTCTTTTTTCTCCTCTTTCTTAAAAAGAATACTTCCTTGATCTGGTTTCAATAACCCTGCAATGAGCTTTAGAAGGGTGCTTTTCCCAGCTCCATTTTCACCAAGAAGAGAAAGAAATTCTCCTTTTGAAACTTTGAGATCTATTCCATCAACACTACTCCTTCCGATCGAAGTTAGATATCGATACCGAAGGCGAGAAAGAGTAACAACTGTTGTTTCTGTTTCAAGGAGCTTTGAAACTCCATTCTCTGGAGTAACTATCGATGTCTGTTTTCTCTCAGCACTTACCTTCCATATCTCTCTTAACTTCTTTCTTGAGGATTTGATTGAAAATGAATTATCTTCTGTTTGTGAAAAGATTTTTGCGATGCGAGGAAGATAATAAGCATGGGGAGCTTTATCTATATATTGACTTGGATTCTCATCAACTACAATCTTCCCATCCTCCACATACAGCACTCGGTCACAAAGCGAGAAACTCTCATCTACCTGTTGATCCGAAAGAACAATAGTTACACCAAAATTCTTATTAAGATTTTCTAGAATCCCAAACAGCTCCCGACTTGCTCCCGGAGAAAGCTGCGAAGTGGGCTCATCAAGAACAAGCACCCGGGGCATCATCGCAAGAATCGACCCCACCGTAACTTTTTGCATCTCCCCAGAAGAAAGCTCTCTCGTTTTTCGATAACGAAGTGAGGAAAGGTTTAAAAATCCAAGCACCTCAACCAACCGCCGCACCATTGTGCTTTGATCCATTCCCAGATTTTCAAGACCAAACACAATTTCTCGCTCAACCTCACTCATCACGATCTGCTTTTCTGGATCTTGAAAGGTCATCCCTATATTTTCTCGAAGCTCGCGAACAGGGATTTCAAGCATTGACCTGCCATTAAAAAGGATCTCTCCCTGAAGCGCCCCTCCATAGAACTCTGGAATAAACCCAGAAAGCACGCGAAGAAGAGTGCTTTTTCCACCTCCAGAAGGACCTAGCACAAGAACAAACTCACCTTCACCGATCTGAAGATCAATCTCGCAAAGAGCCTTCACACCAATCCGAAAATCATTGTCAGCTCCCGGATAACTATAGGAGAGATCTTTTAACTTAAAGAGCTCCATACTCAACCTCAGTTTTTTGATGAGTAAGAAGCACTTGAAGAGTTGGTCCAAGCACCCAGAGGGGAGCCAGTATCGCTAAAAATACTAAATCATTGACGCTCGTTGTCAGCTTTAGAAGTGGGAAAAATCTCACTCCTACCTCCCCCCAAACAAAAGAACCGATAAGAAAAAAAATAGTCAGAAGCGAACTAGCTACAAGAACCGAATCAAAGATACGCCACGACTCTGAGTAAAATACGGTTCGTTTTCCACTTCCAAATCCCCGAGCATGAAGCGCTTCAGCAGTTTCCCAAGAATCCTCAAGTGCAGAGAGAAGGAGTATTTTAAGCACCGGGTATTGCGAAGAGATCCGTTTCTTTAAACCTTTCCCTTCAAAATGAAACCCTCGGTTTCGAAGAACATCCGCTGCTTCAAGTGCACGTCGTTGAAGCGTGGGGATAAACATAGTGCTCAGAGTAACGATGATTGCTGAAGAGGGCAGAAGGCGCGAAAAAAAATGAAATGCGCGATCAGGAAGAAGCATTACGTTATAGAGAGTAAAGAAGGATAAGATCACGGTGAGCTTCAATCCCATAATCAAACTAAAAATAACTGCTTCTTTTGTAATGAACACCCGTCCATAGAGTGGCAACGGCGCGCTTTCAAAAAGAATAGTGCTCCCATTTCGAGAGACAAAGATGTTAATTATAAAGATCAACAGCGAAAGAGAGAGCGCAAAAGAAAGGGTGCTTTTCCAGGAGGAGAGTTTTCCCAATCCACAGAGAGAAGCACCAATAACAACAAGAAGCACCCCAAGATAGAGCGGATGATTATAGATAATTGCCGAAACAAAGATACTTACAAAATACACCATCAGAGCGGTGCTATGAAGGGATGAGTTTCTATTCATAAAAAGTTGGCACATTTTCAAGAAGATCTTCTCCAATCACCACTCCTGAATAAGATTGAATCTTATCTGGAGACTCACTAAGAAGGGAAAGAGCTTGCTCAATCTCTCTTTCGTTCTTTCCTGTGATCACCCAAAATGGGATCCTCTCAAGCAAACCACTTACTGCCAAAAACACTGCAGCATTGGGAATTTCTTTTTGTACTTCCCCCTTAACATTTAGTATTTCAAGTTCACCGCTTTTTGAAACCTGAACAGGAAAACCCGATTTTAAAAAATCTTTATGGGCTTTCTTTATCTGTGAACTTTTCATGAGCTCTTCCCACTTCGCAATGAATACGTAATATACTGCTTCGTTGTATTCGCGGTGTGGGTCAAAAACCGCTGAATCTACCTGCTTCACCCCAAGGGCTTTCATGCTTTTTTCTAGGATTAAAACTTTTTCTTTAAATCCTTCACTCATAAGAAGCTTTGTAGGAGGAACAACTCCTTCATACCCACTGACAAACGGTTGAGGGTACGCACCCACAACCGCAGAGATGTAGAGAGCGTCTTTCCATGGGTGAAAATCCCACCAGATCTGCGTTCCATTATCTGGCCGATATTGGAGTGCTCCTACTTGAGACAAAATACCGTTTACATAATAGAACCAATTTTTTTGATCGTTACTAAATGCTTCGGGAATCCCATTTATCTGTGTTACAAACCCACCCGCATACGCTGTCTGAATAACTGCCGCTCTCCTTAGGAGGTCAATGACACTATCTTTTTCCTTTAACGGCAGGGAGGTGAGGGAAAGTTGATCACGAAAGTTCTTTGAAATTCGTAACTGAACAGTTGGTTCGGCTACTAGTTCAGTGACGAAACAGAAAAAAATGTTTCCTATCAAAAAAGACAAGTGCACTATTTTTTTTATTTTCATCTCGATGTTTCTCTTTTTCGTTTCTAAAAATTCACAGCCCCTACCGCATCAAGATCAAATCCAGAATTTCCCGTTCCACTTGCTGCCCAGGTGAAAGGGTCATTTGAGTGGCGCACAATGTCACCATTTTTATCTCTGAGATAACCATCCCCCGTTGAGGTAATCCGAACGTATTGAATCCATTTCAGCGGCAACCCCGGCAGAGCGCTGAGATCAAAATGATCGCCTCCAGAGACGGCGGGATCAATCGGACTTGGTTGGGTGCCAACACTTAAGACCGGTCTTACTCCTGCAAACCCTTCCGCATACGAAAACGGGTTAGAAAGGTTTAGCGTTCCATCCTCTTTGTAATGAGGAACAAAATCAAATGGAAAACGATAATAGGTAACTCCATCGGCACTCACATCCACCACTGCCGGTTCAATCCAGTACGAATCGGAGTTCCGCTCTCGAAAAGCATTTTCAAAGATCGTAAAATCACTTCCTTGCCCATCAACAACGATATTATTAGTAAAGCGTATAGTAATACTTCCCCCAGAAACACTCTTGCCACTTTCTTTGGCTGCAGCGTGTAAGGAGACAACGTCGAATGAACCGGACCACTCCCCTCCTCCCTGAGGAGCTCCTAAAACAACTCCAGGAAGTTTCTCTGATCCAAAGGAATTACTTGGATCAAGAGGAGTAAAGGTGACAACTTCATCAATGAACGGATCAGCTCCTCCGGCGAGAGAAACCGCTCTTGGAGTAGCCGTTACAGGCGCACCAATTGGAGCAGAAGAAGATCTTTTCTCGCCACTGCTTGTTCCTTTATAAATTGCAAAACCACTATAAAAATAAGTAACTCCATTTTCGAGTCCTGAATCCACCACATTGTTTCCCGAACTTGAGTACACGATCACTCCATCTTCTGGCGTAAGGGGAGTTGAGATCTGCTGACGCACGATCTGTGCTCCAACAAATAAGGGATCTACTGGATTCTTCCAAACTAAGCCGACCTTCCCATCAGAGGCGCGAGCCTGAAGATCAAGCAACGGGAGTAGCTCATCGTTGTGATCGTCATTCTTATCATCATTTTCTCTATCGCTATGGTGACTTGCAGATCCTGACGTGTGCTCCTCAATAGGCTCTTCTTCTGCTGTCTTTTCAATCTCATCGTTGACAATTTCCTCTTGCAAAGATTGAGGAGAAAGATTTTCCGTATGGGTATCACCTTGCTCTTCAGTAAATTCTTCTGTGTCTCCTTCCTCTCCCAGAGAATCACCGTAAAAGACACTCATTGGAATATCAGCACTATCTGATTTTCCCTGCTCATCTACTACTTGAAAGCGCACGGTTGTTGTTTGTTCTTCTTCAGGCACTCCTTGAATACTTCCCAATTGAGCATCTAATAAAAGTCCTGAGGGCAAGGCTCCATTGATCACTTGCCAAGAGTACGGGGGCTTTCCTCCCTGCGCTTGAAGGTTTACGCTCACCTGCTCTCCTACAGTGGCAACGCCAAGTGTATGTGTAGTAATAAATAATGGGAGCGAGTCCTCAACTACTTCATCAAGCATCTGTGATTTTATCGGTCCCCGACCAGAGATCGATCGTATCTGCTGCTTTTCTAGAAGGGCTGCTGCAACGTTAATTGATTTTGAAGAAGGTGCCTCTTCTGATGAAAGAGGGTTTTTAATTGGGGCTACTGCTTGGTTAATAATCTCTTCTTTACTGGGTGGAACAAAAGAGGAGATGAATGAATTTGGTGCTCTCTGAGTTTGTAGTACCAGCGGTGTTTCTTCTTTTCTTAAAGGAGGTAGAGAAGTTGATGGAAGGAGCTTTTCCTGTGGTTCTGATATTTTTGCAGCAAGTACAAGAGACTCCTCCCTTGTAATACCGTAAAGCCCTGCAACGCACACGGTAAAGACAACAGTGATCCCACCAATTTTAATATAAGTTCCTAAACTCATCTCACCGAACACGAGAGAAAACTGTTTTTCTAATTCAACTTTTCACTTATACTTAATTCTTATAAGAGTCTTACAAGGGGGAACTCTCGTGTTGGAGAGAAAACTCCAATTCACAGAATGGCAATCTGAGCACCCTACTTCGCGAGAGCACCCCCAGGTATAATCAGAAAGTTCGGTATTCCGGCTTAGAGAGAACTTTCAAGCGTCTTCCCACCACAAAGGTTTAAACTCCATGACAGTGACATCGTGCTTAAAGTTTGTTGCTTTGAAAGCAACTTCTCATCACGGCGGCGCGTCCACGGTGGCATTACACCACACTTCCCAGCACCTTCTGTTGGATTTTAGCTTTACTACATTGCTCGTTAAATTGCAAAAGTGCGCTCTTTTGCATGCGAATTTCGAAGCAACAATTTGTATCACGGATTGTTTTTTAAATGCGTTTGGGGCAAATCTTATAAGGAGAAATCTCAATCGAAAGAAAGCGCGACTTCATGGATAAACAGCCGATTATATTTACGATATCTCCCAGGAGAATCTATCACCTCATGGGGATAATCACCGCACTGTTAATCTTTCTCCATATTGCCGGTCGCATTGTGCGCTTTGGTTTTGGTTATGATCATGCGCTTGGTTTTGTTCCGATGTTTAACCTGGGGTATGAGTATAATGTTCCCACCCTTTACTCCTCTTGGGCGTTGCTCTTTGCAGCTCTTCTCTGCCTCCTTGTTGGACTTGCTCGAAGGAGTCAGAAACAAAACTATGTTTTTCATTGGATCGGATTATCAAGTGCTCTTCTATTTGCCTCTGTTGATGAAATTCTTGCTCTTCATGAAAGAATTGATGCACCTCTTCGAAGTCTTTTGGGCACGAGCGGACTCCTCCACTATGCATGGATTATTCCTTACATCTTTGCATGCATTCTTGGGGGGTTGATATATCTTCCCTTCTTTTTTCAGCTCCCAAAAAGTTTTCAAAAATCGCTCCTTATTTCTGTAGCCATCTTTGTCCCCGCAGCACTCGGTTTGGAAGCTCTTGAAGGGGTCGTAGTCTCAACGATTGGCGTTGTAAATTTCTACAACCTTGCGCTTTTAACTATCGAAGAATCCTTGGAGATGATCGCCACCGCTATTTTTGTATTTGGGCTCTTACAATATATTGAGTCAGTGTATGGGGGATTGCACATTGTTTTATCGCAAGGAACATTAATAAATAAGAATAGTCAGGAAGTAGAGAGTGCTTAATTACTTCTTGCTTCTGCATTTTCTGTAAATGCCCGATATCTGCGTACGTGTTTTACGTAAATTGTGTCCGCCTCCCACAAAGAGCCTCTTAAGAAATGCTTAGAGCACATTTTATGAGGCTTTCAGCTTGTTGTCCTTTCCTCCTTCTATTAGATTGAGCGACCTATGAAACACCTTCCCACTCAAGAAGAGAAAGACGGTTTCTCTAAATCCATTCATAAAATTCCACACCCCACACAGAGATCTCAAAGCATGTTTGTTCCCCCACTTAAAGAAGCGTTTTCTCAGCATGGTGATGTTTTAGAAGTTTCAGATACTTCTTTTCCGTTGTTTTTTTTCAGAAATCCGGAACATATCCAACAGATCATTGTAAACGACCCTGTCACCGCAGTTACGAAACCAGGCTTCATCCTTCCCCGTGTAAAAACAGTAATGGGAAACGGAACGTTTATTAGCTCCAGTCGGAAAGAATGGGGGAAAAGAAATTGGCCGGTGAGAACTGCGTTTTCAAAAACGATGAGCGCTGAATATGCAACCTCGATCCATGAGAGTGTTGAAGCAATGTTTAATCGTTGGGATAACCTCTCTCAATCACCGCTTGCTTTTGATCTTTTTAAAGAGATGAAGAGATTAATAGTTGATTATACATTTAGGCATTTTTTCTCCTGCAATCTTGGACACGATCTCCACACCGTAGAAGAAAGCACTCATTTCATGGTTGAAAGATTTCTTGATACCGGTCCGCTGTGGTCTCCCACTGCCAAAAACTGGCGATATCGTCATGAAGTTTCATGGCTAAAAAACTTTATTGAGGAATTAATTAAAGACCATCTCTTAGATTCCACTAAGAACGATGATCTTATTTCAAAACTGCTCCGCTTTGAAGAGACGGAAACAGCAATGGAGTGGAACAAGACCGAGATCCGAGATGAATTACTCTCTTTTTATTTCGGTATGAGTAATTTAGGAACCTCTCTTTCATGGGTTTTATACACCCTCTCCCTCTATCCTGATGTTTATGAAAAAGTCGCCGATGAACTGTCCCGTGAACTTGAAGGTCGTCCTCCCTCGCTTGAAAATATCGCCTCCTGTTCCTATCTCCAGATGGTCATGAAGGAGAGTATGCGTCTTTATCCCGCAGTGTGGGGATATGCGCGAATGACGTTAGAGAAGATGGGGGTTGATGGTTTTTCATTTCCTCCTGGTGCTGTTTTATTTCCCTTTGTGTATTTTGCTCACCGACATCCGGCGTATTGGGATGAACCAGATGTTTTTAAACCGGAGCGATTTTCACCTGAGCGGGATACTAAAATTCATCGCTATGCGTATTTTCCGTTTGGTGGTGGTCAAAGGATGTGTATGGGACGCCATCTTGCACCTTTCGTAATTCAACTTGTAGTAGCAAGTATCGTACAACGGTATTCCTTTCGATACGCTCCTACCTTACCAGGAGAGCCACTGATCTCCTTTGAGTTTGAACTTCTTCCAAAAAATGGTCTGCCGATGGTTTTTGAACGACGAAAACACGAAGTACAGTCGTTTACTTTGAGTAGCAGTAATACAAGTGCTTCTTCACCTTTAGATTTTTAGAAACTTTCACCTTTATAAAGAAGAGGAGAGACATACATGGAAGAAAGCAAAAGCCCCAACACAAACGATACCATCCCCTCCGATGTTTTTGTTTTACAAATGGTAACCGCTGCTTGGGTGTCAAAAACCATCTCGGAGATCACCCGTCTTAATATTCCCGATCTCCTTTCACAATATGGCGCTAAAACAGCACTTCAACTTACCCGCGAACATGGGGTTCAAGCAAAACCTGAGTTTCTTGAGCGCGCTCTACGGGCATGCGCAAGCGTTGGTATTTTTACCGAAAATCATTCTGGCGCTTTTGGTCCAACGAGGTTCTCAGAAGTGCTCACTTCCACATCTGAGAACTCAGTAAAAAAATTTACTGAACTTGTGGGAGGGAGTTGGTGGAGAGCGTGGAGCGGCCTTGGAGATGCTTTGATCTCTGGAAAACCTCAAGCAAAAACACAACTTGGAATGGAGTACTGGGATTACTGTAACGCTCATCCACAAGAGATGGAAGATTTTGCAGAGGCGATGAAGGCAACCAGTGTTAGTTCAATTAAAGGGATCTTGGAGAGATGTGATTTCTCTACAACAAAGACACTGGTTGATATCGCGGGGGGTTTTGGTCATCTTGCTCTTTCACTTCTTGGAAAATACAAAAATATGCAAGGGATCGTCCTTGAGATTCCAAAACTTGTTCCGCTTGCAAAAAAGAACCTCGCAACACACGATCGTGATCTGCTCTCTAGACTGGAGTATGTGGCTGGAGACATGTTTGAAGAGGTTCCACCTGCCGATACCTACATTATGAAGTTCATCATTCACGATTGGAACGATGAGCAGTGCCTAAGAATCCTTAAAAACTGTCATGCCAGCATGGAGGGCAATGGTCGGATAATTTGTGTCGATTCCGTTCTTGCACCGATGGGAGATACAGATAATAGAGGGAAATTTCTTGATATCAATATGATGGTCCTCATTCCTGGAAAGGAACGAACAGAAAAACAGTGGTATGAACTTTTTGATCGCGCTGGCTTTAAGATCAGATCGATTGTTTCTACTGAGGATAACTTCGGGACAAGTATTATCGAAGGGGTAAAGAGATAGTATTACTCTTACCGTCTACGTTCCATTTCTGTCGTTGCGCGCGCAGCGACGCAATCACATATAACTATTGAAAGTTCGAGATTGCTTCGCTGCGCCCGCAACGACAGAAATTTCCTTTTGTTAGAAACTCATTGGTTGAATCTTCTTTGATAATTTTTCCTAGCACCCATGATTATAAAATCATAGATAAACGGAACATCCTCTGTGCAAGGTGGTTTTACTCTCTCCTAAGCATCGTAATTGAGCACTGAGAGGAAACGGGAACCTTATATTTCCCCCCCAAACATTGGCTCGATTATTGCACCATTTGAGTTAGGGAACGGCTTAGATTTAGGGTTAACGGCGAGAACGATACATATCTCACTATGAGCTTCTTAAGTAGAAGGGCATTCTGCTCTCTTCATTTTGCTTTATGCACACTCATACTCCTGCCTTTTTTTCTACCAAAAAACACCTTTGCACAGGTTGCCCCCGTTATTAGTTCAAGTAATCCCCCCAGCGGCTACATCGATCCTCTTGAAGACTACGATACCGTAAGCGGCACCGCGCTAGGGCTTAAAGATATCACGATCACTTTTTCTAAAACGGTAACAGCAGTAGGTGGTGGGGCATTAGCAAGCGCAAACTTTCAAAGAAGGGTGTTTAAAAATGGTATCGATACCGTTGACCTGAGCACCCAACAGTTACCTTCTATTTCTCTGATTAGCGGAAGCGGTGCCGGCCCTTACCTGCTGCGCTTCTCCCCTCGTATTGCACTTGGTGCTTGGACTGAAATTAAAGTGGTGAATGTTGTCGATAGTGGCGGAGTTGCAATTTCAAGTACCGGAAATCGAGTCGTCTATGGATTCCTCCCTATGGATATTAGCCAAGATGGAAGAGTCTTCGGTGATGACATCGCACGATGGCTACTTATTAATAGTGATGAATTTAATCCTGCCCCTCTTACTAAACTACTTTTATGCGACCAGAGCCGAAACAACGTCGTTGCCGGTGAAGATATTGCAAGAGCAATGCAATTAGTAAGTGGTGTAGGTACCCATCAAATATGGAGCAGTTACGATCTTGGACCAAGTACCATAAGCGCCACTTCCTGCACAAACGGGATTCAAGATGGAAATGAGCAAGGGGTTGATTGCGGCACAGGATGCCCTTACGGCTGCCCGACAAGTAACATTTTAGGAATTGATATTACCTTGAACGGCACTCCTGGTAAGGATTATGCCGTTGAAAATTCATATTTCGATTCAAAGGTCTTTGATGAAAAAGTAATTTATATTAAAGATTCCGTTTCGATCGGTTTTAAGCACAATCAGTTCAATCGCAAACAGTCAGATCTTGAAGGCTATTCTACCCTCATTGGCATCAATGGAAATAACGGCAACGCCGATCCTGCAACAAGTGTTTGTTTGAATAATTTCCCAAACAATCTTTCCCAATGTGACGCCGGTTTAATTCGCTATAAAGTAGATCGAGATGAGCAATTACTTCGATACGTGCGCCCCGACATGACAGAAGTAGATAACGGGGGAAGAACCCCTTACTTCACCGCACCTTTAACGTTTAACACGCTGACGTATCAGCCGGAAGGCTTTGCGGTAGTAGGAAAAACCGGAAACAATGGGCAACCATATTATAATAATGTTGAATATGGTGGTGCCCGGCCAAAATATGGCCACCAAGGAGTTGCCGTAAGAACAAACTATGGTCTTCTTGATCAATATGGAGATGAGTATCACACCATTACGGTATGGGATGACGACAGTGCGTGGAATACTGGTTATGCACTTGGCGCAAGTGACGGCCTAATCTTTCATTTTGTCGTAAACCCAAAAACTCCAGCAATTCGTTTTGAAGCAAACACTCCTCAAGCTCAATTTTACACTACTCCCCATAAAACATACTTCATTCCAAAAATATTCCCACAAACAACCTATCTTACGAGAGATGTTCGAATCATCCTTGCAAATGTCACAAACACTGCTCCTCTCTGGTATCGAGTAGGAAACGGGTCTTGGCAACAATATACAACCCCACTTCTTTCCCAGAGCATCCTCACTGCAGGGGTTACCACTGCTTTCCAGTATGTCTTTCAACAAAATAACCCTCAAAACGGAATCACGGGAGTGGTTAAATCACGCCCCATCGTTCTTGATCCCGCTTATCCAAGTGCCATAGAACAACATCCTTATAATTTTCTGTGGGACAGTCCGCAGCGATTGGCAGAGCTTCGAGCTGATTATCTTGATTTTGAAGACACGGATCCGGTCACTGCTGGTGATATCTTTAATGGATTTCGCTTCAAAACCTATGAAACGCCGCGAACAATTGCAGCGGCAAAAAACAGTTTCCTTAGTGGAAGCTACGGGCTTGGGGCAAAAGCCGCAAAAAGAATGCTTCTTGATGCGCCGTGGATGCATGAAACCGTTGCCCTGGAGATGCGAGGAAACGTCGATGCCTCAACGCCAAATCGATTTGCGCTATTTTATTATCAAGGAAATGCCAATGAGATCCTCGATGGCATTCTCGCCTACGATCTCCTTATCAAAGATTTTAAAACAACTGCGGGCTATGCTGATGGGATCTCTGCTATCGAGGATTACCTGATTCGCGATCGCTTTGCCGCCGCGGCTAAAAACACACTTCAATTTATCTCCGCCCACGAACAATACTACTCTACGTACGACCCTCAAGGTGGCACGGGAACACAGCACTATGCTTTATCAGCAGAGATCGCAACCGCTGTAATCTCCATGGCGCTTCCAACCTATAATACTATGTACTTTGGAACATCAGGCTACGGTGGACAAGCAGCCACTTACCCTTGGACTCCTTTTCCAAACCACCCTCGAACCTGGTGGTTTTCAGTAACTGATGAGACGAACCCAAGTCTTCTCCATAACAATCCTGATCGCTCAACCGTTTCACATTTAAATATTTGGATGCTTGCAAAAAACGGCATCCTTGGAACACCGAAACTCGATTATTACTCTACCTACTACGGACTTAACATGGAGCGTGTAATCCCCCTTTTTAGTAATATTATCCACAACGCAAACGCTCCTCTTGATCTTACTCAGTTTGATTGGAAAATCGGGGATTATATGCTGTGTAAAAAATACAACCGCTGCGCTGATGGGGGTGGCTACATCTACGATCCACGAGATTCGTATCGATCAACTTGGCATATAAATCATTTTTATAGTTTCGCTGGAGAACTCTTAAACTACCTTGGAGGTCCCTCGTCGGTGTCAAATACTGGAACGTATGGGGAGTTTTTGTATGATCCAACTTCGCTTCCATGAGCGAACTGATTGCCTTCAACCACAAGCAACCATCATCTTATTGATATCGATCAGGCGAAATGCTGAGAGGGATCAACCTTTCTCCTGATTTGTGCTACAGGGGAACTGCGCTTGAATCTGGTGGCGGCTCTTCACCCTCCAGTGACGCTTCTATGATTCTTAAACTACGACGCGTTTTTCTTGATGCAACCCGTGCTATGGTTAGGCCAATATATGGCCACGGAGTAATGCCGTTTATTTTAATTTCAGCCAAAGCATTGGTCGCATACGATTGACACTCCTCGATTACAATCGTAAGAACATCTTCCTCCATGCCTTTTGGAGCTGAGAGGTGATGGGTATCTCCTTCACGAAGCCCAAAGATTATTATGATCGTGTTTCGGATAAATTCACAAAACGATCCCGGATGTTCACAAGCCGCTTTCTTGGCCTCTTTCGAAAGACGCCCCGTAAGAGACGTCATAAAATTGGTCGCACTAGGCAGAAGGAGCTCTCTAAGTCGAGCAACCTCTGCGCCAAAGTCTTTGGCTTCAGAGTCGCTCATCTTAAAATCCTTTCTTAAAGTAACCTCATTTTCTCAGCACGTTGCCTTGTACAAGGGGGTTCCTTGAAAAAGACGTGCCGTCTGAACTTCTACTCCTGTCAATACTTAGGAAAGGATGAGCTTATCACGAATTAGAAAAAACTCCGATCCATGGAGCAGTGTCATAATTATTAGAAAGATCAAAAGCTTAGGCTTTGGAATAAAGTTGACGCTCAAGTGTGTCACAGAAAATATGAACAAGCATAATATGTGCTTCTTGAATATAGGCGGTGGTATCTGAATCTACAACAAGAGAAAGCTTTGCAATATTTTTTGCTTTGCCTCCATTTTTTCCCAAAAGAGCAACTGTTTTTGCTCCCCGTTGGTGCGCAGCAGCAAGAGCGGAGAGTACATTTTCAGAGTTCCCACTTGTTGAGAAGCACACCAGCACATCTTTATCCGTCAAGTGCGTTTCTACCTGTCGTTTAAAGATCGTTTCAAAGTCATAATCATTTGCCCAACAGGTGATCGTTCCTGGATCACAAAGGTGATGTGCGCGTATCCCAGGTCGTTCCATCTCGTATCGGGCTACAAGCTCCTCAGTAAAATGCATCGCATCACAAGCAGAGCCACCGTTTCCACAGCTATAGATCGTTCCACCAGTAGTAACGACATCGTGAAAACAGCTAATTATCTGCTCAATAGTGCTTGTATGCTTAAGAAGCGAGAGCTTTACCTCAGCAGAACGCTGGATATGGGTTTCAATAATCTGCTTTGAGCTCACGGAACAGCCCTCTTGGGTTTTACTGCTTACTTATTTTTTCGAAAGGTTATGCAGCTTTTCTTAGTTGCGAATCGATCACCTGATCGACCTCTTCAATGAGAGTCCCAATTGAGTATGCCCAAACATACTGTCCGGCTTTGCCACCAGTGAGCACCTCAGCAATATCTGCTCGCTCACTCACCCGGTTTTTTAGATACAACTGTCCTCCATCCGTAAGAAGCACCATATCTTTTGGTGAAGCGTATAACCTTGGAAGTCTCTTTCTTAAGTACGCAATACCTCGTCGGAAGCGGTTTACGGGAAGTCCCTCTCTCTTCATACGAAATAACCAACAGAGAAGCACCACATCAGCATATGAATACTTCGCTCTCCCCCGCTGTTTCGACCGACCAGTTGCAGGCACAAGATCTGTGCGAGCATAGTAGTTTAGAAGTGCAAGTCCGATCTTTTCAGTGTTTCCAGTAAGTGCACGAATAATAGTCTGCACTTCCTTAGCACTAAACTCTCTCTCAAGAAGTTTAACGTTTGTCTCCATGACAGTTCCAGCCTAACGTAGTCCTTAAAAAAACATTCAAGTATTAGTTTAAGTTACTTATAAAATAAGTCTCTTTTAAGCAACTTAAAAAATCAAGGCCTTACCCTATAATTTTTCAATAAAAGATAACCCAGTGAAAAGAAAGTGTTTATAATAGCTATAGAATGCGGCTAGGGGTGCCCCCCATACTACTAATAAGCATCGGGGGGTCACCTGCTTTCCTGTTTTACTAAACATTTGTCGCCTTTGCGTTTTTGCCTAGAAAGAGATCAAGGGGTAAGTATCATTTAGATAAGTGAGGATGATGAGATATTTTTGGATCAGTTCAATATTGTGCCTAACAATTGCTTCAGGGTGTATGGGAGAAAAAAAAACTAAGCCCGAAAATCCTTCCCCTTCTCTCTCTACTCCTCTTGGACCTTATGTGAGTCTTGGTTTAAATCGAATTACACTAAAAAATCAGGAGGTGCTTGATGCGATGTCACGAGTGCCTCGGCATGAATTTGTCCCTAAAGAGATTAGTGATCATGCCTATGAAGATCGTGCTCTTCCTATTGGAAGCGGGCAAACGATCTCTCAACCATTTATCGTCGCCCTGATGACACAGGAAGCCAGAGTCACTAAGGGAGCAAAAGTTCTTGAAATTGGAACTGGAAGTGGATTTCAATCTGCAGTTCTTGCCGAACTTGGCGCGCATGTTTTTTCAATTGAGATCGTTCCTGAACTCGCAGAGCGCGCACGAGAAAATCTCGATCGCACCGGTTACAAAACAGTACAAGTGCGCACGGGCGATGGCTGGCAGGGATGGCAAGAGGAAGCTCCTTTTGATGCGATCTTAATTACCGCAGCCGCTCCAACACCACCAGCGAAACTCCTTTCCCAACTTGCAAATCGGGGCAGAATGGTTATCCCGATTGAACAAGAAGAGCACGAGGGTGAGGTGTTAATGTGGATTGAAAGAGATGGAGATGATTTTGTTACCAATAGTTTGGGGCCGGTGAAGTTTGTGCCACTGACAGGCGAGGCAAGAGAGCCTGTGCCTCACACCAATGGGGTGACAACAGAGATGGGCCCCACCTCCCCGCTGGAGCCGGAAGATATTCAGTCTGAGCAGAGTCATACACCGATGACAAAAGATTTGGAAAAAAAGCCGAAGTAGTAATAGAAGTTTATTCTTACTTCAGTGATATTAAGTGAGCGCTGAATATTTCGAAAATATTGAGATTACTTGCTCTTCATCGACAGCACTCTTTCATACTTAGGAATAAACTCCCGCCGATCGTTTTCTGAAACAGTAAGCTCTGACTTATCTCCCCACACATGACCAAAACGTTCCGTATCAAACGGGATTCGACCTTCATCTTGGGGATCGTAAATTCGGCTCGTTATATAGAAAAGATGTGCATTGGCAGAAAGTGTTTTGCACCCGTGAGCTACTCCCTGCGGAATCCTGACGATGGTAGTGAGCGCCTCTTTATCAAGTTCTGATTCCCCAAGCTTAAATTCGATCTTCTTCTGATACGTCGGGCTCTCTTCACGGATATCAATAAGCACCGTATGCACCACTCCAAAAGGCACATACCACCAATCCACCTGGAGGTGATGAAAGTGCCAAGCTTTTACGGTGTTTTTACCCATCTTGCTCTGACTCCACTGCCCAAAACCTTCTTTAAAAAATTCATCTGTATTTCGAACAAGCTCACGAAAAAAGCCCCGATCGTCAGCAAAGCTTTTTAGTTCCTTGAAAACTACCCCTTCAATCACATTTTGAGAGAGCGCAGTTTGTTCAAACCCCGTAATCATGGAAATATTCTCTTCTTATTTTTTTTCTCTTTCTCGTTTGAGAATAAACTCAGAACCACGAACATCTTCTTTGAGCCAATTCTCAACCAGTATCTCCTGCTCTTTTGAGTTTATCGTTTCTGGCCGTCTCTTCTTACTTATGTCAGAGAGTGTTGAACAAAAAAGAAAGATTGCGGCAGCGACTGAAACGTTTAAACTCTCTACAAAGCCATACATCGGTATATACGCGGCATAGTGAGCCTCTGTCAAAAACAGGTCAGCAACACCACTCAGTTCATTACCAAATATAAGTGCTAATTTTTTTTCAAAGGGCACGTCATAAACTGAAAGTACAGGAACAGAAAGCTCTTGGCCCTCTTTTTTACTGGTCGTCACCACCAATTCAAATCCACTTTTTTTCAGATCGGCCACAGCCTCTTTCGCATCCGTATGGACCTTAATCTCAACCCACCGCTCTGCTCCCATGGCAATCCCGCTTGTAAAAGCACCTCCGGAGCCAATGATATGGATCTGCTGAATTCCAAAAGCATCTGCACTACGAATCACCGCAGAGATATTATGCTCATGATGAACTCGATCAAGAACGAGAGTAAGATTGTTTGTGCGTTGTGCTGCGACGTTCTTAAGCCGCTCAAGCCGCTCTGGAAAAATAAACTGCGAAAGAAGATGGTCGCCCACGTTAGAGTTTAGAAATTACTGCTTTTGCAAATTCCATCGTTGAAGCGCTTCCTCCAAGATCAGGGGTGAGGGAGCGTTTCTCTTCAAAGGTTTTAAAGAGTGCGTTTTCGATAGCGCTTGCTCGAGCGTGATCATTAAAATGACGAAGCATCTGCACAGCAGAAAGGAGAAGTGCCGTGGGGTTTGCCACCCCTTTGCCAGCAATATCAGGTGCTGTTCCATGCACCGCTTCAAAGATAGCGACATTTGGTCCAAAATTACCACTTGGGGCAAGACCGAGTCCCCCGATGAGCCCAGCACCGAGATCTGACAAGATATCTCCGTAGAGATTTTCCATTAATAATACATCAAACCGTTCCGGGTGGAGCACCAGGTGCATTGCTGCCGCATCAACAATAACTTCATCATAGACGATCGTGGGATAACGATTTGCTATCTCTCGGTAACAGATTAAACTTAATCCATCAGACATCTTTAATATATTTGCTTTATGTACCGCGGTAACTTTCTTTCTTCCTGCTTTTTCAGCGTAGGAAAATGCAAACTCAGCAATGCGGATGCACGCTTTTCTGGTAGCAACCTTGAGGCTCGTTACCACTCCGGGGACAACTTCTTGTTCGAGCCCAGAATACAAACCTTCCGTATTTTCTCGAACAAAAACTAGATCCACATTCTCATAACGAGTTTTTACTCCAGGCACTGATTTGATTGGGCGAAAATTTGCATAGAGATCAAGCTCTTTTCGTAAGAGCACATTAATACTCCGATGCCCTTCACCAATGGGAGTTGCCAATGGTCCCTTCAGAGCCACTCCTGTTGTTTTGATCAGTTCCACTACCTCAGCAGGAAGTGGAGTTTGCCTCTCTCGTATGGCTTTGTCACCAACCGTTACTGGAATCCACTCCAGCTTTGCTCCAGCTTTTTCAAGTACAAAGACGACGGCCTGAGCGATCTCTGGTCCGATCCCATCACCTTCAATTAAAACAATTTTTTTTGTTTCGCTGCCTTGGGCCATACTGTTTATTCTTTTACTACTCTTCGCTTTACAAGCAAGAAGGCTGGAACATTATCACCCCCACTGATGAGAATCTCTGGTCGTGCTCCAATTTTTGCTAAATAAAGTTGAGAAGATCCTCCCCCATCAAAATTTAGTGCGTCTTTTACACCAAGACCCGGATGGAGAAGCATTCCCTGAATCTGCTCTAAACTTGCTCCCGGAAATCGAAGTGTCGTCGCATAAAGAATTACACCCCCATCGCGGGTAAGCGCAACACCGGATCTCCTCGTTGGAGTTTGTAAAGGAGTTACTTTTACCGGTTTACCATTGACAATAAGCCGCGGTCCAGATTGAAGCGCCTGGGTTACATCCACCCCCAGATCCTCATCGCGATGAATAATTTTTGGTCGATCGTCTTCGATAAGAAAAATTCCGGTCAAGAGACTCCCCCCTCTATGAATATTTCTCTTCGTTATTCCATCAACAATCAGTAATCCTATCGGTGCTCCTTGGGGATCAAAAAAGCTCCCGTTAATTCCGGCAAGAGCCCCAGATATTGTGGTCACCGTTTTTACATCTGCAAGTGAAAGAGAAAGTTTCTCAGCAAGTTGTACATGGAATGAAAAATACTTCGGATCGTAACGAAGAAGGATAGCTTCGGGTTTGAGGAGGGATTTATCATCTCGTAATTGATACCGAGCAATTCGCATCCCTTTTTCTACCTCTTCCCAAGGGAAGCTACTCTTTCCATGATCTACACCAAGACGATCTTCATTGGTCTTGAGGCCCGCACGCGCATCTCCTGTGGTTGGAGCAGCAGACACGATCGTAAAGGAAATGAGAAGATAGATGAGCAGAATCAAGATGTTTCTTTGGAACACGTGAGAATTGTTTGATTTATGAGGGGTCATTGAAGTAAACGCTAACATAAGCAGGAGAAGAAAGGGAGATACTTCCTAGAAATGAACGCAAAGAAAAAACAGAAGTTTGCTAGGACATAAGGCGTGCGTGAGACTACCGAGCGCCTTCTCCGGAGAGGATCACTTTTAACGTTCTCCACGCAATCTTCAGGTCAAGAAGTATTGAACGATTTTCAACGTATTCAATATCAAAGGCGATCTTCGTTCGGTACGATCCAACCGTAGCAGCGTACCCAGAAGCGATCTGCGCAAGACCGGTAATTCCTGCTTTTACCTCAATCCTTCTTCGAAAGAGCGGAATCTGTCTTTCTAATTCTGCCGCAAGTTCAGGACGCTCAGGACGTGGTCCAACCAGACTCATCTCTCCACGAATAACATTAAAAAGCTGTGGCACCTCATCGAGTCGAGAGAGACGTAAAAATTTCCCTGTTTTTGTGACCCGGGGATCTTCAGAAGATGCCCATACAGCACCGGTGTGATACTCGGCATCAGAATACATCGTTCGAAATTTATACATCGTAAACAACTTCCCCCCTTGGGTAAGTCGTTGCTGCTTAAAAATAACAGGACCAGGGGAGGTTAGTTTAATAACAAGAGCAATCACGACCATAATCGGACTGAGAAGCACGAGCATTAATACTGCACCACTGAGGTCAAGTGCCTGTTTAATGTTATCGTAAGAAAAGATTCTCTTTAGAAACCGCTCAAAAGGGGTGCTCTTCGCTACTCCGCTTTCCAGCGACTGTTTGCGATCATAAATTGTGAAACTAGACGTGATACTCTTTGAAACTAACATCTTCAGCAGCTGTAATAATTTTTGGGAAACTAGGTTAAGATATCGATTTCGTGTGAAAAAGCAAGTGGCTTTCCAACTAGAAATAAGGTGAGGAATACCAATGGGTTGGAAACCACAAATTTGACTCTGAGCTTAGCTCCCTGTAAAGGCTCACTGTAAGAGGAAGTCATCAAGGTATCTAGAGAGCAGATACTACTTGTAATAGTGACTTGGCCCAAGGTAATTTCAACTTGTAGGAGAAGATTTCATGAGTAACAACTCCACTCTAGTCTCCAGACTTCGTGTCTTAATTGCAAAAGCTTTTCGGGCTGAGAAGCTCTACTGCTGTATCCGCACTTCTCAAGGTCTTGAGGCAGCAAATGTTTCAGAGATCGCAAATGATCTTCGTGCAAAAGAGTGGCAGCGAGCACACCTTCAACTCCGTTCCTTACTTAACGAAGCTCTCTCTGCGGGTGGCAATTCTGAATTAACAGCGCAGATCTCTCTTCTCTATCAGAGGTTCCATCGACTCGCAGAGGAAGCGGTAGAGGTAGCAAAGCAGGAACGTGAGAAGTTAATTGAAACTTTGAAACGCGAGGAGTTTGCACATACCTTAAAGATCTCTCTAGAGCTTGTGCGATTAAAAGCACGTGGACAAGCATACAAAGCGGTTGCCGATGAAGTACTCTCTGCTCTCCAAACAAGTGGCAAAGTAGCGCTTGAAGCAGAAGGGGCTGAGGTAGATCTCCCTGAAATGGAGGAAGAGGCTGCTTCAGAGCGAATGATTGTAAACTCAAATGTAATCCCCTTTCGCCGCTTTCAGAGGCGTTTATAGCGAAGGCGGATATCTTCAAACCATAATCGTGAAGTATGAACACTCATAACGCTCGTCATTCTCGCGTGGCCGACCTTCTCAAAAATGGCACGGTTGGAGAAAAAGTTCTTGTCCAAGGGTGGGTACGAACCCGCAGAGATTCAAAGGAGTTCTCATTTATTGAGCTCAGTGATGGAAGTTGCCTTGCAAATATTCAGATTGTTGCCGAAGTAAATCTCCCAGGCTTCAAAGAAAACGTTCTTGAGGCTCATACCGGTGCAGCGGTATCCATACAAGGTGAGTTAGTAGCCTCCCCAGGAAAAGGTCAGAGCGTTGAGGTGAAGGCTTCAAGCGTTCTCCTTGTTGGTGCTTGCAGTGCTTCGGAATACCCCCTCCAAAAGAAGCGACATACAAATGAGTTCCTGCGAACGATTGCGCACTTACGACCCCGGACAAACACCTTTGGCGCGGTTTTTCGAATCCGTCATGCAGCAGCCTTTGCTGTTCATAAATTCTTTCATGAAAAAAACTTTCTCTACCTTCAAGCACCAATTATCACCACCTCTGACTGTGAGGGTGCAGGAGCGATGTTTCGGGTGACAACATTAGATGCGGGAAACGCTCCTCGCAGCGGAGATAAACCTGATGCCCCAGTTGATTTTACCAAAGATTTCTTTGGTGCTTCTGCAAGTCTCACGGTTTCTGGACAACTTGAAGCGGAGCTTTTTGCCTGTGCCTTAAGTAACGTCTACACCTTTGGCCCAACGTTTCGTGCAGAAAATTCAAACACTCCTCGTCACCTTGCTGAGTTTTGGATGATTGAGCCAGAGATGGCGTTTTGTGATCTGCGGGGAAACATGGCTCTTGCCGAAGAGTTCATAAAATATCTGATCGCCTTTGTGCTTGAGAACTGCCCAGAAGATATGAAATTTTTTGATACCTGGGTTGAAAAAGGGATTATCGACTCTCTTGAAAAGGTCCGTGATGCTGAATTTAAGTCCATGACCTATACCGATGCGATTAAGGTGCTTGAAAAATGTGGAGAGCCATTTGAATTTCCAGTTCATTGGGGGATGGATATACAAACTGAGCATGAAAGGTATCTTAGTGAGAAGCATGTTGGTGGCCCGGTTTTTATTACCAACTATCCAAAAGAGATAAAATCTTTCTACATGCGTCTTGATGAGGGGGAGAAAACTGTCTCCGCGATGGATCTCTTGGTCCCACGCTTAGGAGAAATTATCGGTGGTTCTCAACGTGAGGAACGAGAAGAGGTATTAAGACGAAGAATTAAAGAGTGCGATCTTCGCGAAGAGGATTACTGGTGGTATCTCGATATTCGCAGATACGGAACGGTGCCGCATGCGGGTTTTGGTCTTGGTTTTGAGCGGATGATTATGTATCTTACGGGCATTTCAAACATTCGAGATGTTATCCCTTTCCCGAGAACTCCTGGGAATGCGCAGTTTTAGATATCTGTTGGGTTCGGGGGTGATTTTTTTTAGAGCAAGTGCAAGAGCAAGTCTAAGTGTAGTTTAAGCTTAAGTTTAAATCTAAGTATGAGTTTAAGTTCGGGAGAGATAGGATTTTCTATGAAAACCCATGCTTCATTCATGCGAGTGAAGTATGAAATGTTCTATAATTTCGCTAATTAGAGAGTCTATGGATTACGAGCGCTCTGAAAAAAGAACGGGTTTTATTGGTGCTTTGGGGGCAATTATTTTTGGACTTTTTGCCACAGTCGTTCTTTCAGTATTGATTGAAGGGATCTCTTTTTTGTATTTGTCGAGTTCTCGCCTGGAGAAAAAGTCTTTTTTAATTGGGGCTTTCTCCTCAGATCTTCCTACTCCCCGTCCAGGCACAACGCATATCGATCCTCACCTGGGGTATGCCCGAGGAGATGCCTTTGTGCGTTTTGGAGAGGAATCTCAAAATGCACTGCGTATCGTTACCCTTGGTGGTTCAACGACCGATTCAAAGCTTGAAGAGAATAACTGGGTAAAACATCTTGCTGATCTTTTTAAAAAAGATGGCGACAATGTAGTGATCTATAACGGGGCTGTGCGTGGTTACTCCTCTCATCAAGAATTGTTAAAACTTATTCGTGATGTGCTGCCACTTCACCCCGATCTCGTTATCTCACTTACAGGAGAAAACGATCTTCGCGCTCTTTATTCATTAGAAAAGCATCCAATGGTGCATCCATACCAAGATTACCTCTTTCATCTTCTTCTTAATAAAGACTCAGGAGATTCGTTTCTGTTTCCAAACACGGTTTTTCTTCTAAAAAAACAGCTACGATCCGATTCAGCAACGGTTCAGCTAAATTATGGCCCTCCAAATGAAGGATCTCCAGCCTCACACTGGGAGAGAAACCAGCGAATGATGAATGCCCTTGCAAAAGAATTTGGATCTACCTACCTTGCGTTTCTTCAACCAACAAGTGGAGTAGGAAGTTACGTTCTCTCTCCGGAGGAACAAAAAGAGTTAGAAAAACTCGAAACCCGTTGGCCAGAGCACCAGAAACGACTACGGGAATTTTACAATGAAGCGATACCAAAATGTAAATCCCTTTCTTTCTGCATCGATCTTACAGAATTATTTTCCGACAAGAAAAAAATCTACCGTGATCCAAGACATCCAACCCCAGAAGGATATCAACTCATCGCTTCATCAATATACGATGAGCACAAAAAGCGTTTAGGAAAGAGCGTCCTAAAGTAATGCCACTACCCTTCTCTGTCGTTGCGAGCGAAGCGAAGCAATCTCGTATCATATATGAGGGTTCGAGATTGCTTCGCTTC
>CAZDIO010000042.1:0-13499 GCA_964505555.1 uncultured Bdellovibrionales bacterium | reverse complement strand
TGTTCGCTCTAACCTAAATATCTTATTCTTTTTATATTTTTTTGTTTTTGCGTCCCCCCCCCCCCCCACGACAGGGGGGCGATCCTTGCCACATTTAAAATGGAACAGTTGAACAGTTCTAGATAAAAATTTAGTTCGTCTTTCTTGTTCCGACTAAACTACCACAGGTCGGGCAGGTATAATCGTAGAGCTCCCCACCAGGAATCACCAGGAGCATCTTTTCTCGGACTGGAACTGCTTGTTTACATTTTCCACAATAGAGCTGAGAAGCTGAGAATTTTTTATATGATTCTTCAGGCGGAGGAGGCGAGCGTCGAGGGGTGGGCGCAAAAGGATTATTTGGCCCTAACGCACCTTTAAGTTTCGAAAGTTCATTTGGAGTAGGTGAACGCCTGCGCATAGGATGAAAAGTTACTTATAGTACGGCGGAGTTAGGTGTTTCACCCAACTCCCCGCACTTACCTCTTTTGCACTCTTCGCAATTACTGTTGCGGAGTAACGATCACTGGGCCGTTTGTGTCTCGGGCTGCCAGATGATCCACTTCAATCTCGCTATTTGCCTCAGCGTACTGAATAAACCCAGTACCTGCCGGAATGAGCCGACCCATAATAACGTTCTCTTTTAACCCACGGAGGTAGTCAATTCGACCCGAGATCGCCGCTTCCGTAAGCACCTTTGTCGTCTCCTGGAAACTTGCTGCAGAGATAAAACTCTCTGTAGAAAGCGCTGTCTTGGTAATACCAAGAAGAAGTGGTTCATAGGTTGCTGGTTCTTTGGTGATAGCAAGAACTTTTCGGTTCTCCTCTTCAAACTCAAAGCGATCAACTGAATCCCCTGGAATAAACCGAGTGTCTCCTGAATCAACCACACGGACCTTGGAGAGCATCTGCCGAACGATTACCTCGATGTGCTTATCGTTAATCTTTACCCCTTGGAGTCGATAGATCTCCTGAGCCTCGTTTACAAGGAATTTTGCAAGTTCCTGAACCCCAAGCACTCGAAGAATGTCATGCGGATTTGGAGAACCGGTTGTAATCGGATCCCCGGCACGAATACGGTCACCTTCTTGAGCAAGAAGATGCTTATTCTTCGGGATCAGATACTCACATGGTTCACCCACTTCTGGAGTAACAATGACACGTCGTTTGCCACGAGAATCCTCTCCAAAGCTTACGGTACCATCGATCTCACTGACATCGGCAGGAACTTTTGGCTTCCTTGCTTCAAAGAGCTCGGCAACTCGAGGGAGACCACCAGTAATGTCTTTTGTTTTTGTCGTCTCTCGTTCACGTTTTGCAAGCACCGATCCCGGAAACACCTCCTGGTTATGATCGACTACGACCTTAACACCGATCGGTAGGTGGAACTGTGCGGCTCGACCATCAGCAGCACGAACGATAATCGTTGGATGAAGATCCGTACTGCGATCTTTTGCTTCGCAGATCTGTCTCTCCACAAACCCTGTTCGTTCATCGGTTCGCTCTTCTACGGTCAGTTCGTTGATGTCGTGCCATTCCACCACACCACCAAATTCAGTTAAAATCGGCACAGAAAATGGATCCCACTCCGCCAAAAGATCTCCCGATTTTACAACCTTTCCTTCTGATTGCTTCACAATCGCACCATACACCAATGGATGCCGTTCACGTTCACGACCTTCCTTTGGATCCATAATAACGATCTGCGCCTTTCTCGTCATCACCACCATTCCTCGTGGTGACTCAATCAAGTTTGCATCAAGAAACTGAACTTGACCTGGATAGCGAGAGAGTAGGTTCGTCTGCTCGGCTCGACCAGTTGCGGTTCCACCGATATGGAACGTTCTCATCGTTAACTGCGTTCCCGGCTCTCCAATTGACTGTGCCGCAATAACGCCAACCGATTCCCCGAGATTTACCAAGTGTCCGCGTGCAAGATCTCGTCCATAACAAAGGGCACACACACCGTAGCGCTGCTCACAGGTCAACACCGATCGAATCAAGACACGATCAATTCCAGCATCAGAAATTCGTTGCGCTCCTTCCTCATCAATATCAGTGTTTGCAGGAACAAGAACTTTTCCATGAATCGGATCGCGAGTATCTTCCAGCGCTACACGACCAAGAATTCTGTCGTAGAGCCCTTCTATCTCCTCTCCTCCTTCAGTAAGCGCCGTGACCTCAATGCCATTAAGCGTACCGCAATCAACTGCGGTAACAACGCAATCTTGCGCTACGTCAACCAAACGACGGGTGAGGTATCCGGAGTTAGCGGTTTTCAACGCAGTATCGGCAAGACCCTTACGAGCTCCGTGTGTAGAAATAAAGTACTCTCCCACGGAAAGACCTTCACGGAAGTTTGCTTTAATTGGGGTTTCAATAATGGAGCCGTCAGGTTTTGCCATCAATCCGCGCATCCCGGCAAGCTGCCGAATTTGTTGCGTAGAACCTCGGGCACCAGAGTCAGCCATCATAAAGATCGAGTTAAAGCTTGGGCCAGTAAATTTCTCTCCTGATTCGCTCGAAAAGCTCGTAGTAGAAATACCGCTAATGAGCTCATTAGCAACTCGATCGCTGATATCAGCCCAGATATCAATCGCTTTGTTATAGCGCTCACCAGCAGTAATCAAACCTTCCTGATACTGACTCTCAACATCTCGAATACGTTGATCCGCCTCACCAAGCAGTATTTGTTTTCCAGCCGGAATTACCATATCCGCCATCGAAATTGAGATCCCAGCAAGCGTCGCATGTTGGTATCCCAAGTCTTTCAAGCGATCGGCAAGGATCACCGTTGCTTTATTTCCACACCGTCGGAAACACTCCGCTACAAGATCTCCTAATTCCTTTTTCTTCATCACCTTATTGGCGAGCTCAAAAGGAAGTCCTTCGGGGAATATATCGTAGAGAATGACACGACCAACGGTAGTGGTTTGCACTTTTCCGTCAACACGCACCTTCACTCGTGCTTGCAAGTCTACAGACTTCGTCTCATAGGCAATAAGCACCTCTTGTGGATTTGCAAAGACCTTTCCTTCGCCCTTCGCATAGGGACGCTCACGACTCATATAGTAGAGTCCCAGAACGATATCTTGCGTAGGAACGATAACTGGCTTCCCGTGAGCAGGACTTAAGATGTTGTTTGTAGACATCATTAATACCCGCGCCTCTACTTGCGACTCGACAGAAAGCGGCACATGGACCGCCATCTGATCGCCATCAAAATCCGCGTTAAACGAAGTACACACCAGAGGATGAAGTTGGATAGCCTTCCCTTCAATGAGCACCGGTTCAAATGCCTGAATACCAAGCCGATGCAACGTCGGTGCACGGTTGAGCATTACTGGATGCTCCTTAATCACCTCATCAAGAATATCCCAGACGATCGGCTTCTCTTTCTCAACCATCTTCTTGGCGCTCTTAATCGTCGTTACAAATCCACGTTCCTCAAGTTTGCTATAAATAAATGGCTTAAAGAGCTCTAGCGCCATCTGCTTTGGAAGCCCGCACTGATGAAGTCGAAGCTCTGGGCCAACCACAATGACAGAACGGCCTGAATAATCGACTCGCTTTCCAAGAAGATTTTGTCGGAATCGCCCTCCCTTCCCTTTGAGCATATCGCTTAAGGATTTTAACGGTCTCTTGTTTGGACCGGTAATTACCCGACCCCGACGACCATTATCAAAAAGGGCATCAACTGCTTCTTGAAGCATTCGCTTTTCGTTACGAATAATAATATCCGGGGCATTGAGCTCCATTAGTCGACGCAACCGGTTGTTTCGGTTGATGACACGACGGTAGAGATCGTTCAGATCGCTTGTTGCAAATCGTCCACCATCAAGAGGAACTAATGGTCGGAGATCCGGTGGGATCACCGGAATACACTCAAGAATCATCCATGAAGGATCATTGCCACTCCCCAAGAGGGAGAGAAGCACCTTGAGACGTTTGGCGAACTTCTTTCTCTTTGCTTCACTCGTTACTGAGTTAAGCTCTGTTCGAAGCTCTTCAGAAAGTTTAGGAACATTGACTGCTTTTAGCATCTCACGAATTGATTCCGCACCAATTCCTGCACGAAAGGTGTTCCCGTGCTCCTCTAAAGCTTGTCGATACTCCTTCTCCGTCAACAAACCACCGTATTCAAAGTCAGTCTTTCCCGGATCAAGAACGATGTACGCTTCAAAGTAAAGAACCTTTTCTAGATCGCGAAGCGAAAGATCGAGAATCGCGCCAATACGACTGGGAAGGCTCTTTAAGAACCAAATATGGGCAACGGGAGAGGCAAGCTCAATATGGCCCATCCGTTCTCGTCGGACCTTTGATTGGATAACCTCAACACCACACTTCTCACAGACGACACCGCGATGTCTCATCCGTTTGTATTTTCCGCAGTTACACTCGTAATCTTTGGTTGGACCAAAGATTTTAGCGCAGAATAGTCCATCTCGCTCTGGTTTGAACGTTCGATAGTTAATGGTTTCAGGTTTTTTTACCTGACCAAAAGACCAGGAACGAATCTTCTCTGGACTTGCAATGGAAATACGAATTGCCGAAAAACTTGAGGGATTCTTTGGCTTTTCAAACAAACTAAAAAGATCATCCATCGCTCTTACTCTCCTTATGTTTTAAAACTATTCTCTTCCAAAGGCTCTGTGCCGCTCTCAATACAGAGCGGCACAGAGCGAATGTTAAAATCCAACCGTCTTAAGACGCCGGGGACGTTTCGGTGCGCTCTTCTGCCTCAGCAGCAAGTCTTGGCGCAGCAACAGGTTCCTCTTTCTCAGAAGGCTCCCCTTCCTGCACCTCTTCAGCTACCTGCTCTTCAACCAAGTCAACATCCAGCCCGAGACTCATCAACTCTTTACACATCACATTAAACGATTCGGGGAGTCCTGGTTCAAGCACGTTCTCTCCTTTGACAATCGCTTCATACATTCGAGTTCGTCCAGCGACATCATCTGATTTTACCGTTAAGAATTCCTGGAGTGCATAAGAAGCACCATAAGCTTCTAGTGCCCACACCTCCATCTCTCCTAAACGCTGACCACCAAACTGAGCTTTTCCACCGAGCGGTTGTTGCGTAACGAGTGAGTATGGTCCGATTGAACGGGCGTGAATCTTATCATCAACTAAATGATGAAGCTTCAACATATACATCACCCCAACCGTCACCTTCTCCGCAAATCGCTCTCCGGTCCGTCCATCATAAAGCACGGTCTGCCCGGTCAGCGGAAGATTTACAAGCTGAAGGAGGTTCTGAATCTCCTTCTCTGATGCTCCTTCAAACACCGGTGTCGCCACATGGATTCCGGTAGAAACTCTCTTACCGAGACTCACTACATCAGCATCTCCAAGAGATTGGATAAACTGCTCATGTGTCCCACCTTTTAACGCTGCACCGAGGAGCTTTCTTGCGTTATCAGTTGCTCGATCATCTTTTTGGTTTGTCTCTACCTGCTCAATCGCTTTTCGAACCTGTTGTCCAACTTCCCAACACGCCCACCCAAGATGTGTTTCTAGAATTTGCCCAACGTTCATTCGCGAAGGAACTCCAAGCGGATTAAGAATCATATCCACCGGTGTCCCGTCAGGAAGATACGGCATATCTTCCTCAGGAAGCACTCGGGAGAGAACTCCCTTGTTTCCGTGTCGACCCGCCATCTTATCTCCCACTGAGAGACGGCGCTTCACTGCGACAAACACCTTCACCATTTTAATCACGCCAGGAGGGAGCTCATCGCCCTCTTTTAAACGCTTAATCTTTGCAGAGAGCGCCGACCGCTTATTGTTAATAAGCTGTCCGGTTCCCACAATAATTCTATTAAGCTCCGCATGAACGGCATCATTTCCGATCTGAATATCTCGGAGATATTCAAAAGGAATGCTCAAGAGCATCTCTCGAGTAATCGTTTCGCCTTTCGCAATGAGCTGCTTTCGCCCCTCATCAACAAGCCGAGCAGTCGTCACCTTCCCTTCAAGCATCCCCCCGATCTCTCGAAGTGCGCTCTCACGAAGAATTCGAATCTCATCACGCTGATCATGTTCGAGCTTTGCAATCTCGTTCTTCTCAATTTGCAGCATTCGCTCATCTTTGTCAGTTCCCTTTCGAGAAAAGACGTGTGCGGAGATGACCGTTCCCTCAACTCCTGGTGGGAGCTTTAGGCTTGTATCTCTTACCTCTCCTGCCTTTTCACCGAAGATCGCTCTGAGCAATTTCTCCTCAGGAGAAAGCTGGGTCTCACTCTTTGGTGTTACCTTACCAACCAAGATATCTCCTGGTCGCACCTCTGCGCCGATACGGATAATTCCCGACTCATCGAGATTCTTCAGAGCATCCTCACCAACGTTTGGAATATCTCTGGTGATCTCCTCTTTCCCTAGCTTCGTATCCCGAGCAACGCACTCAAACTCCTCTATATGAATCGAAGTGTAGGCGTCCTCTTTTACGAGGCGTTCATTAATCAAAATAGAGTCTTCGAAGTTGTACCCACCCCATGGCATAAAAGCGACAAGCACGTTTCGTCCCAGCGCTAACTCACCCATATCCGTAGATTGCCCATCACCAATAACCTCACCACCTTTTACTCGATCTCCAACCCGAACAATCGGTCGTTGGTTGATACAGGTGTTTTGGTTTGAGCGCTGATATTTAATAAGGTTATAAATATCAACCCCCGTATCCAGCGGATCTCCGGTAATCTCATCTGATTTGATTACGATTCGAGTTCCATCTACAGCCTCAACAAGACCATCTCGACGAGCAACAACCGTAGCGCCAGAATCTCTCGCAACAACACGCTCCATTCCGGTACCCACCAACGGCGCAGAGGTCTTTAAGAGCGGCACCGCTTGACGCTGCATGTTTGAACCCATCAGCGCCCGGTTTGCGTCGTCATTTTCCAAAAATGGAATCATCGAAGCAGCCACACTTACGAGCTGACTAGGACTTACGTCCATAAGCGTCACTTCTTCTCGTGGAACAAGTTGAAACTCGTTATGTTTACGCGCAGATACTAAGGTATCAACAAACTTATTTTTCCCATCAAGAGGAGAGCTCGCCTGAGCGATAATCTCTCGTTCCTCTTCCATCGCTGAAAGATAGACAACATGCGCAGAAACAACTCCACTTTCAACTACTCGGTACGGGGTTTCAACAAACCCATATTCATTGACTCGCGCATAACTGGCGAGAGACGAAATCAATCCGATATTTGGACCTTCTGGGGTCTCAATCGGACACACCCGTCCATAATGTGTGGGATGAACGTCTCGAACTTCAAAGCCAGCCCGTTCTCTTGTCAGACCACCTGGCCCAAGGGCGCTTAAACGGCGCTTATGGGTGAGCTCACTGAGTGGATTTGTTTGATCCATAAACTGACTTAACTGCGATGAGCCAAAGAATTCCTTAATCACAACCGAAACAGGCTTATAGTTAATAAGATCCTGTGGCATCAGTGTCTCAATATCTTGGATACTCATGCGCTCTTTAATCGCGCGCTCCATTCGCACGAGACCGATTCGGTATTGGTTTTCGACAAGTTCTCCAACACTTCTTACTCGTCGGTTTCCTAAGTGATCAATATCGTCTACTGAACGATGAACGGGGTCGCTTGAGCATCGTAATTCACTGAGGTAGCGAATTGATTCACAGATATCTTCCTTGGTGAGTGTGCCACCTTCGGTAAACTCCGATCCTGAGGCAAGATCTTTCTTCTTTCCAATCTTCTTTCGCTTCTTAAATGTCTCTGCCCCACCATGGAGTTTAAAATCAATCTTTAAGCGGCCAACCGGCGAGAGATCGTAACGCTCAGGATTAAAGAAAAGATTATGAAAGTTTGTTTCTGCCGTCTCAATTCGTGGCGGATCTCCTGGTCGAAGTCGCTTGTAGATTTCAATCAATGCCTGTTTCTGAGGAATGCCCAAATAGTGATGAGCAAGTTGCGCTCGCTCTGGCTCCAAACCATCACTCAGCAGGGTCTTTAAGAGTGAGTCTCCTACATGGTATTCGCTCAGAAAGAGAACCTCTAACTTGGAAGCCCCAAGCTCACGAATGGCAGTTACCACCCCTTGCAGTTTGTTTTTTGCCTTTGTGTCTTTGGACGCAGCAGCTAAGGATTCACCAGCGGCAACAACCACTCGAAACTTTGAGAAGAATGATTCGAGATCGTTTTCATTGAGCTTCTTTAACGATGTCGGAAGCGCTTCACGGAGAGCCTCCCATCCAACAAAGATCTGACCCGATTTGATAACAACTTTTTTACCACCCGGCTCGGTAATATCAGCCGTTGCTTCAACGATCGTCTTTGCCGAAATTAAGGTTGGCAGTAATTCAGGATCAACCTCAAGAGAATCAATCTCTGCTTCAACGAGTCGGCGAATTACCGCTTTGTTAAATTTCTGTCCAGCCTTTGCAAGAAGTTTCCCACCTTTAGTCTTGATGTCTTTAAAGCAGCGTTGACCTTCAAGTTGTTCGGGGTTGAGCTCTTTGGTAATGACTCCACCCTTTCCAAAAAGAAGGGTGTCTTTTCGGTGGTAATAATTGAGGATCTCTTCGGAGCTCATCCCAAGAGCACGAAGAATGATCGTCGCGTTTTGTTTTCGATGGCGATCAATTCGAACATGGAGAATATCTTTCGCGTCGAATTCAAAATCGAGCCATGAACCACGATAAGGAATTATTCGTGCATTATAAAGGAGTTTTCCTGAAGCATGGCTCTTTCCATGATCGTGATCAAAAAATACGCCTGGAGAACGATGAAGCTGACTGACGATAACTCGTTCCGTGCCGTTGACCATGAAGGTTCCATTCTCGGTCATCAACGGAATCTCCCCGAAGTAAACCTCTTGTTCCTTGATGTCTCGAATCTGACGCGAGCCGTCCGGCTTTGAATCCCAGAGCACCAATTGAATGGTAACTTTCAGTGGTGCCGCCCATGTCATTCCCCGCTCATGACATTCGCGCACATCATATTTTGGTTCACCGAAAGAATACGAAACAAACTCCAAAGAGGCTGTGTCATTATAATCTCGAATCGGGAACACAGATTTAAAAACTGCTTGTAGTCCGATGTCTTCTCGTTTATCTATGGGGGTGTCCATCTGAAGAAATCGTGCATAAGAGTTTCTCTGAATACTAATCAGATTGGGGATCTCCTTTACACGTTCAAGTTTTGAAAAATCTCTTCGAAGACGGAGTCGTGTGCTAACTTTACTTCCCATTACTGTTGGTTCCTCTGTGTTGATTTTTTAGTGTTTGGTTTTCTAGTATTTGAGTTTCTTATTGTTTCTTTTATGCGCGATCTTTTTAAAGACTAACGTAAGTTACACTACACCCCTATCGTGCTGAGCCTCTCCTCTGCGTAATCCACAGGAAAACGAGTCACTGACTGAGCAAAAAAAGTAGCGTGCCAAATCTAAAAATGTCTTACTATTTAAGAGCAAGAAATTGACCCAAATTAGGCGAAATACAAACTATGGTCTCGCCGCTAGGCGAATACCATAGTTCTACGAGTTAGACATGAGAAATATTCAATCTCATGCCCAAGCTTCTCTAAAATTTCCTACTTAACCTCGACCTTAGCGCCAACTTCTTCGAGTTTCGCTTTCATACTCTCAGCATCAGCCTTCGAGGCGCCCTCTTTGACCACCTTTGGAGCGTTATCTACGAGGTCTTTGGCTTCCTTAAGTCCGAGTGAGGTCAACTCACGAACGACCTTGATCACCTTAATTTTCTCAGCCCCTGCAGAAGCGAGCGTTACGGTAAACTCCGTCTGCTCTGCAGCTGGTGCTGCCCCTGCGCCTGCTGCTCCCGGCATTGCACCCATCATCATTCCCATTGGTGCAGCAGCACTTACGCCAAGCTCCTCTTCGAGATCTTTTACAAGCTTCGCCGCATCCATCAAAGTCATCGTTTTGATGAAGTCTTTTACCTGTTCAACATTTAGTCCACTCATTCTACGTCTCCCTTTTCGTTCTTAATATTTCGTTTTTAATATTTTTGCTTTTATATTTTTACTCATTGCCCTTCTTTTCAAGCTCACCTCTCCACGCTTCGAGAGTTCTTACGAGCTGCGTTCCCGGAGCATTAACAACTCGAAGCACTTGCGCGACAGCAGTGTTGAGAAGGCCAAGAAGTTTTGCTTGCAACTCTTCTTTCGATGGCATCTTTGAAAGTGCTTCAATATCAGCAGCACTCACTAAGGCTCCATCAACGATGCCTGCTTTGAGTTGAAATTTTTGATTCTCCTTTGCAAAATCTACAAGCACTTTTGCAGATTGTACCGGATCCTTTTCTGCCCAAACAACCGCCGTGGGGCCTTTCAAAAATGGATCAAGAGCATCAAGGAAGTTTGAAGCCTCCTTCACCTCTTTGAGAGCTCGTTTTGCAAGAGTATTTTTTACTACCTGAAATTTTGAGCTCGTAGTTCGAAGTTTCCCGCGAACTGCTGTTAGCTCCGAACAGGTACACCCTCGGTAATCGACAAAATACGTTGCCGACGCACCTTGGAAGGCCCCCGTTAACTCTTCAATAACCACTTGCTTTTCCTGCGTCTGCATAGAATCTACCTTTTAAAAGAACTTACACTTCTCGATAGGGCATCGGATCAACCTTGATACTCGGCCCCATCGTCGTTGAAACAAAAATACTCTCTAAATAAATACCTTTTGAAGTTTTCGGCTTCGCCTTAACAATCGACTCAATCACGGTATGTGCGTTGTCTCGGATTTTATCTTTTCCAAAAGAGACCTTCGCTATTCCCACATGCACGGTCCCTTCCTTATCTACCCGGAACTCTACCTGCCCAGATTTAATCGCCTGCACTGCCTTCCCCACATCAAAAGTTACAGTGCCGAGCTTTGGGTTTGGCATCAAGCCGCGAGGTCCAAGAAGTTTTCCGATCTTTCCCACCAGAGCCATCACATCGGGAGTAGCAACTACTGCTTCAAAATCTAGCCATCCTCCTTGAATCTTCTGCACCAGATCGTCTCCACCCACAAAGTCTGCGCCAGCATCTTGCGCCTCTTTTGTCTTCTCTCCCTTACAAAAGCAGACGACTCGAATCGTTTTTCCCCGCCCATGTGGGAGAGCAACAACTCCACGAACGTTTTCTTCAGCCTTCTTTGGATTTACTCCAAGACGAATTGCCAGATCGACTGATTCATCAAACTTTGCTTGCGGCATCTCAGTAAGAAGCTTCATCGCATCTTCAAGAGAGTAAGCCTTTGTGCGATCAACAAGGCTTTTTGCTTTTTCTAAACGTTTATTCTTTGCCATGAACGTAGTCCTTATTCGTGAAACGGTGTTCTTACACCCATACTTCGTGCGCTGCCCGCAATAATCTTCACCGCTTGCTCGGTAGTAAAGGCGCTGAGATCGTCCTTCTTCACCTTAGCGATCTCTTCAAGATCCTTCATCGTCAAGGAGCCAACCTTTTCTTTGTTTGGCACTCCCGACCCTTTTTCAATCTTTGCAAACTTCTTAATTAAAAATGAAGCTGGCGGGCTTTTGACAACAAACGTAAATGATCGATCCGCATAAACAGTAATCACCACCGGCAGTACCGTTCCTGCTTGAGACTGTGTTTGTGCATTAAACGCCTTACAAAACTCCATAATATTCACACCGGCCTGTCCAAGCGCTGGCCCTACTGGAGGAGATGGGTTTGCTGCTCCCGCTGGAATTTGCAGTTTTATCTGTGCATTAACTTTCTTTGTTGGCGCTGCCATAATCTTTTTCTAATCTAAATTTCTTTAGTTTCTAAGCTTTCTCAACTTGAACAAAATCCAACTCAACCGGAGTGTTTCGTCCAAAAATACTAATTAACACTCGAAGCTTTCCTTTATCTGGCTTCACTTCATCCACCGTGCCGTTAAAATCCGCAAACGGACCATCGATTACTTTCACCGGATCCCCCTCTTCAAACTGCACCTTCGGACGAGGTTTAAGCGCTCCCCCTTCCATCTGTGCAACAAGGGTTTTCACCTCTTCTTTACTAATCGGTACTGGGTTTTTTGAGTCCCCAACAAAACCGGTAATTTTTGGAGTATCTTTTACCAGGTGCCAGGTATCATCATTAAGATCGACCTGTACCAAAATATACCCTGGAAAATACTTCCGAGTTGAGGTCTTCTTTTTTCCACGAACAAGCTCAACTACCGTTTCCTGTGGAATAAGAATATTTCCAAATTGCGGCCACAATCCACGTGTTTTTATTCGCTCCTCAAGACTTCTTTTTGCATACTGCTCAAACCCGGAATACGTGTGCACAACATACCAAGGTAAATTTTGCTGTTCAGGAGTAAGTTCTCGAACTTCTACCTCCTTCTTCTCAACCTCTTTTTTCTCGCCCTCTTTCTTCTCTGTCGGCGCCACTACCGTTTCAGTTAGTTGCGACCCAAGAAGAGTGGTGTCTTCAGCGCCAACCTCTAAGGTAATGGCCCCTTCCTGAGTTTCCTCTGGCTCTTGAGTCACCTGAAGTTCAGCTTCTTCTTCTGAAGAAGAAGGCTTAGCGGCGATCTCACCTTCGGTGGCAACCTCGTCTTCTCTGGGAATCTCATCCCCCCAGGAGTCGGTATCTGCATCATCAAAACTGGACATTCTCTGATATTTCCTTATTTGGCTTCGGTTTAGAGAAGCACTTCCCGCATAATTCTTTGCACAACAAAATCAGTAGTTCCGAGAAAAACAGCAAACAAGATCACCATCATCAACACAGCAATCGTGGTCTGAATCGTTTCTTGACGTGATGGCGGATGAACCTTTTTAATCTCCGCCCACGACTCACCGAAGAAATTAACAAACCGTGATATCGGATTGGCTTTCTTATTCTCAGCAACCGCCATTCTCTTTTTCCTCTGCTCTCCTACTACTTCTTCTTCACTTCCAAATCTGTGCACGCCCGGAGGGACTCGAACCCCCAACCCTCGGATTTGGAGTCCGATGCTCTACCAATTGAGCCACGGGCGTTTGTAAGCGGTTAGCTTTTGCTCAAGCTCTTCGTTGCGGAATATTTCTGCGGTGCTCGTTTAGCTTTCGCTAAAGTCCGCTCCGGAGAAATTTCCGCGCCTCGATCTTGACCAAAATCTAACCGCTTACAAACCAACATCGTCGGCGCAATCTCAAAAAACCCGGGGCCTTTTGAGCCTCCAACACTCTCTGTCGTTGCGAGCGAAGCGAAGCAATCTCTTTTAATTCGAGATTGCTTCGCCCCGCTCGTAAGAACAGACTTAAGCTTTTGTCTCCTTATGCGTTGTGTGTTTTCCGCACGAGGGGCAAAACTTATTTATTGAAAGCTTTTCTACGTTTCCCTTTCGGTGACGTGTGGTTGAGTAATTACGGGTCTTACAGTCACCACAAATAAGTAAAATTATATCGCGCATCTTGTTGTCTCTTTTCTTTTCACCTTAAATCTTCTCTGCGTTCTCTGTGTCCTCTGGGGTAAAATAGTTATTAACCACAGAGGACGCGAAGGACGCAGAGAGGGAAGGTTATTCAATAACTTCGCTTACGACTCCAGCAC
>CAZDIO010000041.1:0-13145 GCA_964505555.1 uncultured Bdellovibrionales bacterium | reverse complement strand
ATGGAACAAGAAAACCTCACCTCACTCCAACCGCAAACCGAAACCGGGCTCATTATACACTAAAACGAGTCCATGTATTTATCATTGTTTTGCTAAGTTTTGAAGATATTGTGCGGTCTTTCCTCCAATTTATCCGCACTATCGTAAGCAGTTAAATTTATTACGTATTTAACCGCTTTTAGCTAGAGATCGGGTAAATAATGTATGTAGCTATATGAGTTAATCTCTACGAATCTGTCACTTTTGACAGCGCTCTAGCGGAGCCTTCTCCGGTCTTTAAGCAAGGCTTAAAAATCAAAATAATAAGACTGCCTTCTTCTTACACATCCTCATCTTTACGGATAAGTCCGAATTCGATACTAGAGCAATTCCACTTTAGATTTTGTAGGAGCTATCTTCACCTCGCAACAACAAAGAGGCGAAGTTAAACTACTTCAATCTTTAAACGTGTTCTTTTTTATTCCTTTCATCGTTGTAGACGACTTACCTAACTTTCTCCCTCGTTGATCAACGCACTCTCTTACGTTGATGTCGGAGGGGGATTGCCAAAAGAAGGTTTAAACTATTTTTTTCCTCTCATCAGTTCACGTTTCACAAATCACTAATCATCAATGCGCCGACTTCTAAAAGCCGACGCGCTAATTTGTCAGGATCGAAATTACTCCAGTGCCATACATCGTATGTCGGGCACGCATTTTGAAAGGTGGTGGTTCCCATGCTAGTTGCGGCACAATCCTGCAACGTACTCACTCAGTTCTTGGACGGACCGATTGAGGTTGCAGTCCGAAAACGTCTGGAGGCTTACGGAAGATGGGCCTCCAGCAAAGACCTGAACAAGCCAGGGTGGAGACGAGACGACGCTTCACTGGCAAAGCCTCTTGAAGGTCCGACCCCAAAGGGACTAACGGTGGGTGACCTTGCACATGGAATGAGAAAACGTCCTATCTTTGTCACTCTCCATTCCTCTGTCTCGGCGGGGCAAGCGCTCTTTTGCGGTCAGCCCCTCCCGAACTTTGTGTCGGCCGAATACGATTATTCGTCGATTGAAAACTTACCCACGGCAATCTGCCACCGGAGACCTCGCCACGAAGATCGGAAGGGGTTCATGGCTGAATGCTACAACGCCGCCGTGGACGAAGATGCGTTTCACTCAATCCGTGAGTGCCTAAAGCGGGCGAGAGATCGGGCCGACTTCAAAGCCCGCTCCACCATGAGGATCTTGGAGCAGGCATTGGGAAACATTCAGGAGATCGAAGACCCTTGGACTGCTGCCAAAGTCATAATTGCAGTGCTGCCCTGGGCAACCGCGGCGATCACCCGGATGCGACATGGTCACCAGATCCCTATGCTTCCGTTGGGAGCGCCGACGGATCCCAGTACGTTTTATGTCGATACGCTCGGAACAAAAATGGTAACGGATCCCGAACTTGCGATCCAATTTGTGAACATGTTTGATATCCTCTTTTTCAGCCACGGTTCAAACATGTCTGAAACGGTCGCAACCATCCTTGCCATGGGGCGGGGAAGTTTGATGGATTGCGTCCAGGCCGGACTCCTTGCTCTCAATACGCCTCTCCACGGCGGAGCACAGCCATTGATTGCTCCGATGCTCGAGGACCTGATCAGTTACTGCCAATTGTCGGAGGGGGAATTTCCTTCCGATAAGCAACTCATTAACTGGTGCAAGGTCCGCCTAGGCGCGGGGAAGAATCTTGACGGTTTCGGACATCCCGTCTACCGCAACGCTCACGACGGGCGGGCAACCGCGTTTCGAGAGTTTGGGCTTGCCACGCCTACGATCGCTGCAAACTGGACCTTTCAATTGTTGGGAGTTCTCCGAGAAAAACTCCCAACAATACTGAAACGTGCTGAAATACAGTCTATACGAGCGATCGAAGATACCTATACAAACGTGGACTTTGAGGCGGCGCCAATGCAGCGGTTAGTGCTCGGTATCACCGACCCTGACTGCAACATTCTCGGCTTTGCCCGTTCACGTGGGGTGGCCTATGCAGCCGCAAGCCTTGAGGTGAGCGCAATGAAACTGCCCATCTTTCGTGCCCAAAGCTTCGATCTTCAGATGATGGAGGATCTGACCGGCAAATCGGTTGCGGACTACACAGATTAGTCGAACCGAACCTCCATCAAACTTTTCAAAAATTCCGTCGAAACACGTGCCGGTCGAATCCAACGACCGGCACGTTGTTTCTGCGGGATTATAAATGTTGTTGTTCCTGGCAATCCCCTGAATTGTGAAGTGCTTTATCTCCAAAGATTTGCCGCTCTCAATAATCCCTGTTTGAAAAATAAAGAAGATATTCAGAAAGAGAAGTGATGATAAAACATTACTCTTTGTTGAGCATCGATATAAAAACGAATCGAAGGGAAAGCGAGCGCCGAATCGGAGTTCTCGCTTTCCCTCGAAGATCGTTTCCCGGATGAACACCTGCGGCCGTTGTGCCACTAACTCTTCTTCGGCGGCTGCAGAATCCGAAAGTTGTCAATACTTCGCAACTCAGAACCTGTCATCGTTGGTAAGCCGCGCAATCGGCTTATCACCCGACCTGGATTTGAAAGCGCGAGCTGACCAAACATGCGGTGCTTATGAGCAAGCACTTCCTGAACATCGATCGTTTGGTCAGCAACCGGCATATGCCCTGTCGAGATACGCTGACCGTGAAGAGCATGGCCTGGGGGAAACATCATCAATCCCGATTTCAGAGCCACGCCTCCGTTTGTGTTAAACGTTACCTTGGTCGGAATCCCTTCCGGATAAAGATGGTCCAACTCCGACCCCCCGTGGCGAACTTCGATGAGCTTCATAAGCCTTCTTGTTTGCGCGTCATCGATCGCCTTTTGTTCGAAGTCCGAGGGGAGGAGCATGAGCGCTTTCCAATTTGTTTCCCACACCTGGAAAGCATTTCTCAGCACTCGCGCCATGAGATAATACAGGGAATGATCCGCAGACTGCGGGGTGCGCGGATCTTGTTTAGCCGGATCGCAGATGATCCCAAATGCTGGATCATAGATCTCCACCTCGATTGAGCGGATATCCTTGCCCCGGTTATGGAGAAACTCAGGGTAGCGCTGGAGTAAGAGGATTAGTCCAGCAAGAGCCCCCGCCGATTGATGCTCGTAGATGCCGAGCTTAAAGTGCATGCCCATTATGGCAAAGTCGCCCCCGGTAAGCCCGAGGTAGAGATCAAAAGATGACTCGTCAGCCTTTCGCTGGTCGAGGACATCATCCTTCCGATTCCTCATAAACTGCTGCCCCGGCCCATAAAAGAGGCGCGGAAAAGCTTGCGGGTTTCGGAAGACATCAGACGGACCATTGAAATCATCCATCGCAATCTCAACAGCCTGGATTGCAAATAACGTTGAGATCGCCGCGGACGCCCCTTTTGAGTCACTCAGATCGTGCCCTGCACGAATCCCCCGAAATGGAACAGCGTGCAAGACGACCATCCCAATGGCCGACTCAATCTGAGCCACGGTTGCACCCATCATCGCACCATAGGTTGCCGCCGCTGCGATCGCGCCATGAAGAACGTGATCGATAAAGCATCCTTTCAGACTGAGGACACTTCCAAGACGAACCCGGATCTCATCGATGAGAACCATCCCCCGAAGCGCGTAGTTCCCCGAACGGTTTCGAAGCTGGGCAGCAACGATGGGCACCCGATAAAAATCGTTATGCCCAAACTCCCCCTGCGTCGCGTTCCGCTCTGGGAAGTCGGCAAAGCTCGTGCCGTTTGCGTCCCATTCACGATCCGCAGAAACTGCTGCAGCAATTGCCCAGGCGGGCTCAAACATTCTCGGTAGACCGTATAACGTTCCTCCCCGGCCTCCATTGGTAACTCGCCTTCGCTGCGCCGCTCGTCGCAAAACCTGAGGCGCATTTCTCCGACATCCTACTGCCGAAATGCCGCAGATTGTGGCATCGACAAAGAAATCCACAGTACGCTCCCGAACGGCTTTATCCGGTTTCCCGGCTCCAGCCATAAAGTCAATCGCATACTGTGCCAAGCCCCGCGCTTGGTTTGTGTTCCGACCCAAAAAAACTCCGGTGCTATCGCGATTCCGTACCATCGCTTCGACACTCCTTTCGCCGCAGGCGGCACTAAACCCAGATCGAACCCAATATTTATAACCAGTACATTCACTTCTCTCTCTTGGTGAAGTTGAACCAAGAGAGAATGAAAACTATCTACCCGTATGTTTGAGGAAACAATTGAGAAGAACTGTATTTATTAAATTCCGTTACATTTATCAACTAATCTGCCAACGGTAGGACATCAAATCATAAGAGACGCGTGTCCCTGAATTTAAACAATATCTTGGCGTCAAAACGGGGGCGTTTTAACGGCAAGGCAAAGTAAAGGTTGGTTTTTATCTTTTCGTTCAAATGTTTTTATATTAATCACACCTTTTAGGAGCTCTTCCAGCTATGGACAACTTACTACTTCTTTCTATCGTCTGCTTTGTAGCAATGGTGAGTCCCGGTCCAGATTTTGTTCTTGTTACGAGAAATTCATTACTCCACCCTAAGCCACAAGCTCTTGCAACGGCGTTTGGAGTTATTGTTGGGTGCTTGATTCATGCTACCTACTGCATCTTAGGTCTTGCATTAATTATCACAAAGAGCGTGCTCCTCTATTCTGTCATTAAGTACGCTGGTGCGTGTTATCTTATTTTTATCGGAATTAAGGGATTATTAAGTTCAAGCGCTGCTGGTGATTTAGAGATTCAACAATCAAAACCCACTCACTCTCTCTCAATACGAACTGCTTTTGTTCAAGGTTTTTTGTGTAACCTTCTTAATCCAAAACTTGCGATATTTTTGTTAAGTTTATTTACACAATTTATCTCCGTAGACGCTACGTTGGGAGAGAAACTCCAAGTGGCTAGCATATTTATGATCGAATCAATTCTCTATTGGCCACTTTTGGTGCTTTTACTTCAATCTTCGTTGGTACAACGATTTTTTAACAACATGAAACTCCACCTCGATCGCCTCTCCGGAGCAGTGCTTCTGTATTTGGGAATTCGAGTTGCGCTACAAAATGAGTAGCGCTTAACTACCCTGAAGTTCTTGCGAAACAAGGATGTGCTCAATAAACGGGAAAAACCGGACAGACCACGACCACGCAAAGGTTTGCGTGGTCGTGGTCGCTGGTTTCGATGACGCTGATCTTGATGACTTCCTGCACCACTACTGTGCCACGGCATTAGCTGCGATGCATTCTTTCAGCAGCGGATCATCCGTGGGAACAAGATCGACAACAACGAAGCTCAGTCTTTTGCGTCGCAGATAATCTTGGATCGTAGGCTCGGCGATCTGGGAACAGGTATGCCCCAGTCCGATCACGATCGACGGCATCGTAAATGATCCCTCCTTGATTCTTTGCTGTACTTGGAAAACAGCCTGCTCACTTCGTGGGGAGAGCAGATGTTTCGCTGCCCATTGCTCAAGCTCCCTATCCAACTGCTCGACGTAAGCTTGATGCGACGCGTCGTACTGCATCACGATAAGCCCATCTGTCTCAATCCGACTCGCTTTCAATATGTCAAGAACTGGAAAATCGAGGTACTGCGCTTGAATCTTCTCCCCGGCAAAGAAGACCTGCCCCACTTCTGGCTGCAGCTCCTTTCCATCGCTTACCGGAAACACGAGTCCATTCTTTGTTCCATAACTCAACTGTGTGTAGCGATGCCGCACAAGGTTTACAAGTTGAAGGAGGAGCATGTCGTTTTCTGATTCAAAGCCATACACCGCAAACGGCTGCTTCGTCTCAAAAAGAGAGGGATAGGGATTAAACATCAACTGCGAATCCCGTTCGAAGATCACCTCCTCATAGCTCCGACGGATACGCTCCGCAGAAGCCGGATGATCTTCGTGGTATTGCTCCACCAACAGAACATCGAGAGGAAGGAGAGGAGGAGCTTTTTTCAGAAACTCCATCACTGCCGCTTGAATCTCCGGATCATGTCGCTGCACAATGACGAGAACAATCACCGAGCTTGAGAAGTCCGCAAACTCACGAACGGTGGCGATCGATTTTAGCTTTTTTACTACTCCATTTACGTTTGCCGGCGCACGTGAAGGTGTGGTCGCCTTAGGATTGGCGTTGACCAGAACCACCAAGGCAGCAATGATGACGATGGCAGAGCCTACCGCAAATACCATAGCTTTTCGTGTATTCATCAAAAAACCCCTTTCTTAGAGTTTCAAAAGGAAAAACCGTGCCCTTCATCGAGCACAACCTAGTTTCGCTTAACTATAAAAACTACCCGCACCGATCTGAGAAAGAATCTGAGAAAGAAAAAGATTTGAAATTTGAATTGCGTAAATATAAGCCGAGAAGCATCTTAAAGTGCTCGCTCCTTCCAGTCAAGAAACGAGCCTTACCTAACCACGAGAAAACTCTCTATACAATTAAGAAAGAGCGCCTTCTTTTTGTCCATATACGGTAACACTCAAAACTACCGGTTCTTTGAATTTATACCAGGCGAGCTCTTCATCGTTTAAGTATTTCGTGAGCACCTCTGTGGGAAGGGCGATCGGTTTTTCAGCTTGGATATGAATGTTTCTAAATCCTGCCTCGCTAATAGTTTGGAGATAGTGATTCTTTAACACCGCACCGGAAACGCATCCTGCATACATGGTGGCGACATTTTTTAATTTTTCTGGAAGCTCTTCTGTAAGAACAATATCGGATATTGAAAAATGCCCGCCAGATTTTAGGATACGAAAAGTTTCTTGAAAGGCTTTTAGTTTATCGGGAACAAGATTCATCACACAATTACTCACCACAACATCCGCAACGGAATCTGGAAGTGGAATCTTTTCAATCTCCCCAAGCCGAAATTCAACGTTTTTAGCGCCAAGTTTTTCTGCATTTTTTCTTGCTTTGATCACCATTGCATCGGTCATATCAATGCCGATAACTTTGCCTTCTTCACCCACGAGCGTTCTTGCAACAAAAGCGTCATTGCCAGCCCCAGAGCCGAGATCGACAACAGTATCGCCCGCCTTTATTTTTGCATGCTCCGTGGGAACTCCGCAGCCAAGTTTTAGGTCAGCATCTGCGTTGTACCCCGGAAGGCGTGTGTAATCTTCACTAAAGGTTGAGTAATCAAGCTCCGCACTTTCCATTCCGCAACAAGAGGAACCACAGCAGGAGGAATCCGCCGTTACGATTTCTGCGTATTTTTCCCTTACTATTGATTTTAGTTCTTCAGCAGTTCTTGTGCGATCTTCCATATACCTCTCCTATCGACATTGAGTTTTACAATTACAGTTTACTTTTCCTTCGAATCGATCCCAAAGAGTCTTTAAACGCTCTAGTGCTTTTGGGTTAATACAATAGCAAGATTTTGGGCCATCAATTTCTCCTCGAATAAGCCCAGCTTCGCGGAGTTGCTTCAGGTGTTGAGAAACCGTCGACTGCGCAAGTGGCACCACCTCTACAATCTCACCGCAAATGCACTCCCCTCTTTTAGCAAGGGTCTCCATAATCATAATCCGCGCTGGGTGAGATAACGCATTGAGCAAGGTTGCTAACTCAATACGTTCAGCAGAGAACTCATCGCTTTTAGTTTTAGAAAGTGATGCGTGCTTCATAATCGTAATTCTACGATATACGTTTGGTAATGTCAACCACTCTTGTGCCCCGTGTTTCGACGTTTTGTTTCAAATAAAAACCGACCTGCTTGTAGAAAGTGAAGAAATTCAACCGCTGCCTCCCAGGTGTCAAAAAAACTCGCGAGTTTTTTTGACACCTGGGGAAAAATGGTGTAGAAGTAAAGCATGAAACGGTATCTCACTCCACAGATCAAGCTCGACCTGAAACGAAAAATGGTTTTCGTAGGTGGACCCCGGCAGGTAGGAAAAACTACCGTTGCAAAACAACTACTTAAAGACAAGCAAGGTTATTTAAATTGGCATATCTCAGTAGATAGAGAAAAGATTCTTAAAGAACAGCTCCCCCTATCTCCTCTTTTAGTCTTTGATGAGATCCACAAGTACCGCCGCTGGAGAAATTATCTTAAAGGTCTTTATGACGCAAAAGTAGCGGATAAAAAAATTCTCGTTACTGGCAGTGCTCGGCTAGATTTCTATCGTTTTGGAGGAGATTCGCTCCAGGGAAGATATCATTACTTACGTTTGCACCCACTGTCTGTTGCCGAATTAGGAATAAAAAAACAAGCTGATTTTGTTGATCTCCTTCATCTTGGGGGCTTCCCTGAACCCTACTTATCTGGTTCTGAAGTTCACGCTAAACGATGGTCTCGAGAGTACCGCGATCGACTTGTGCGTGAAGAGGTCGTCAGCATTGAGCAGGTGCAGGATATAGGAATACTGGAGCTGACAATGCTCAGACTTCCAGAACTCGTGGGCAGTCCGCTATCGATTAATTCATTAAGAGAAGATCTTCAAGTAAGTCATAAGACGCTTACAAAATATGTAGAGATCTTGGAAAGGTTTTATGCCATTTTCCGCATACCACCATTTGGTGCTGCGAAAATTCGTGCGGTAAAAAAAGAACAAAAACATTATCATTTTGACTGGAGTCTTGTCCCTAATCAAGCACTCCGCTTTGAGAACCTTGTTGCATCACATCTTCTAAAATGGATTCATTTTGAGCAGGACGCAAAAGGACGAGATATTGAGCTGCGGTATTTTCGGGACATTGACGGACGAGAAGTCGACTTTGTAATTGTCGAAAACCGAAAACCAATACTCTTTATCGAATGTAAATGGGACGATGCAGAGATCGGCACTGGCTTAAAATATCTCAACGGCAAGTTCCCCCAGTGCGAAGCCTACCAACTTTCTGCAATTGGGAATAAAAACTATCTCTCCAAGTCTGGCATCCGAGTCCTTCATGCTCTCGATTTTCTTAAAACACTTTTGTAATAACTTAAGGACTCAGAAAAATTTGTGCGAATTACCCGACTGAGGAGCATAGCGCCCAATCTAAAAATCTCCCTATTTCTACGTTTTGTATCCGGAAAGAGGTCGACTTGCTCGTTGAAAGCAAGTGGCAGATTGAGTGAGAATCAAATTTCTCGTTTACCTCTGACATTTTGATGCAATCAGATTTGCATCAAAGGTTCTTGTTCGGTATAAATAATTCAGTGGAATCTCCTCATCAAACACTTAGTGACACTGATGCGCCGGTGCGTGCTCAGCTGATTTCACTTCTTCGCCGTCTTACACCTGAGGAACGCTTGGATCGGATGAATAATCTTTGTGCGTTTGGGATTGAAATGATGCTTGCTGGAATACGAGAACAGTTCCCGACGTACTCCAAGGAACAAGTTCGTCAGGAGCTTGCCATCCGTCTTTGGGGACGTGACTTCGTTGAAAGATTTCTTCGCTAACCCGTTTGAACAATATCTTTGATGACCAAAGAAGAACAAATTTATGAGCCGGTCGTTGCACTTGAGACAATGGTTATACTTCTCTCCACGATCAATATTCCCTATTTTCTTGTAGGCTCCTTTGCTAGTGGAATTAGAGGAGAGTTTCGAGCTACGAATGATATCGATCTCGTTTGTAAGTTTGATGAAGAAAAGATTCTGCCTTTCATCACAAAAGCGCAACCTGATTTTTTTTGTGATGAAGTCTCGATACCAACGGCCATTAAGAATACTCGCTCATTCAATCTTATTCATCGTGAAACATTTATAAAAGTGGACTGTTTTACACTGCTTGAGGCGTTTGAGTTAGATCAACTAACAAGAGCTACCGCCGTCAAGATACCCCGTTCCCAACAAACGGTTCAGGTAGGAAGTGCAGAATATAACATTTTAGCCAAATTACGGTGGTATGAAAAAAGCAATAGGGTTCTTGACCGACAACTAACAGATGTCAAAAGCATGATTGAGATTAATCGGGATAATCTTGATCTTGCATACCTTTCGCTCTGGTCAGAGCGATTACACTTAAAGGAATTGCTCCAGGAAGTTCTTTCTTCACCGTAAGTGTTTTGTTACTTCAGAAAAAATTCTCGAAAAACGTCGTAATCTTTCTACGCCAGAGTTGGTTCCTGCATAGAGAAATGCCCCATATTTATATGGCATATTAATTGCTCTATATTAATCAAGAATCGGCGCGTGCGTTGTATACAGTTAGTAATTTATTAATGTTTTAATGAACTTCTGTGTACTATGCGCTTAGTCAGTGCCTGTTTGATTAGTATTGTGTATTTAAGTCCTGGGAAACGATTGACTTTTTTCTCAAAAGGGCTAGCATAACGTCGCAAATAAGTGCTGAACCGTATTTTGTTAATTAACCGGCATTTGTCGTGAACGATATGGAGCACTTTGTAGTAGAATCGCGATTCGTTAAAAGCTTGAATTAACGTTAACTCCTTGAATTAAAAAACAGTTTTCATCAAATGAAAACGGATTAGTTGAGATAAAACTATGAAACGCTACAGCGCATACACCCTCACCTTAGCTGCTTTAGTTTTTTTAACCTCACTAAATTCCTTCGCTGCTCCCCCTGTTGCGAAGATCTTCAATAAGAACGGTGTCAACGACGGTCAACGCGGAATTCGCGTTAACATCGGCAACAAAAAGCTAGTTGTAAAAAAAGCCACTGCGATGATGGAAACAAGTGTTGTAGATGCTCCAACTGTTAATGGTGGCAACCAGGCAATGCTATTAGGCGGCAACCCAAATTCTCAAGGTCAGGTACAAGTTTTAGCAACACAGGTAACGTATGGATTCAACGGCTCACCGGTGCCGATAAAGCTTGAAAAGAAACTCGAACAGGAACAAAACTTTACTGCACTGTTTCAGAACAATCCGATTGCTGTAGGAAATTTAGAATCGGTAAATCTTGGATTGGTCGCAACTACGATCACATTTAGAGCAAAAGTATCCTATGACGAGGATAATGCTGACAACGACAACAACCACTGGACCGGAGCTGATTATTCACGTGACATCGTAAGCGATTCCGATCATACAATCGTCGCCATCGACGGTGACAATATTAACGATCTGATCGCAGAGAGAGGAGCTCACCCTCCGTATGGTAATCAGCTGCCGATATCGACAATCCTTCATGATTATATCGACGCTCAAGGAAATGTCTTCCTCGATCAGAACCGTGTTCTGTTACTTTTTGAATTCAACGATAGCCTAAACGTAACCGCTGCTGATTTTCAAGATGCAGTGGTGGTAATGGATTTGGAAGGGATTGTTCAAGCGGCGGATGTGTATATTGCTGAAGCGGTTGGATCCCCACATACACAACAAGTGGGAGAGCCTTACTCTGAGGTGTTTGAGTGGAGCATGGTGCGTGCCGCAGCAGGTGCTTCACGCGTTCGTGCTCTGGCATATAGCCGTTTACGAGCTGAAACGAGTCCATTAGATTTCATTACTTATATCCACGCCTGCGTGCTTACTGAAATGAGCCAGACTTGGAGCGATTGCGTTCCTACAATCGTCACTTCAATGCCATTAATATCGGGAGATGACATACAGATAGCTGACATGGCGCTCACAGAAGATGGCGCTCAGGCGATTGGCTGGCTTAAGCGAAATGTGACTAGTGGATTAGTTGAATATTTCGTCTCCTTCAGTCAAAACAATGGGGCTACTTGGAACACTCCTATGTTGCTTGGTTCATATGTTTCAACTCCCGGCTCTAATTGGGCTCCAAACGATATTGATTTAGCCTCTAACGAAAATGGCGATATCGCTGTATTAGCGTATTTTAAACAGAGTGGTTCTCCAGCACCTACCCCAACAGAACCAAATTCCTTGGTATTGTTTGTATTTCAAAAAGGCGATCAAACTTTTACCCCGATAAAGATCGCCATTGCTCCGGGTGATACTGCAAAACATTTATTATTACCAACTGGATGTAGGGCAACTTGTTTTTCGGCAACTGGTGATTCTGGGAAGATCTTCCATGCCTTTTATTATGATCAAATCAATCCGGACCCAAACTTCCACGCAAAAGTATCAACCATTGACAACGGGACACTGGTTGGTTCACCCCGACTTATCACAAATAGTACTTCTGTTTCTACAATGAGCGCTGCAAAAACAAGTTTTGGAGTGGCCTTTGTTACCGGAGGATCGGGAATTGGGCTTTACGATATCCCAACTAGCGGATCAATAGTTCAAAGAGTTGCTGGAGTAATAGGTCTACCAGGAGATTTTGATGATGGTGAATATTCAATGACGGTAAGAATTGCAAATACTAACATTGGAAGCACTCCTTCACCTGGCTCAGGAGTATATGTGAAAAAGATGAACGCTGCTGGCATCATTTCTCCACATATGGCGATTAACGACACTTCTCCATATAATTATTGTGGAGATAATATCACAAATGTGGGGACGCATTGCTATCGATATGGCTCTATGCGAGTAAATGGCCTGGGCGGGGTAGTTATTGGAAACACTTACTATACTACTTCGTTATTAACTGAGCTCACTTGGCAAAGCTCAAGCTCGAGCTATCAAACCGATGCCAATCATAAACAAAGGGTGGTAATTCACCAAACATCAGCAGAGCCGTGATTTTCCTCTCACTTCTTTTTTTGAGATCTTCTCTTTGAGGGCAGGGCAAGGATTTTTATCGTTACTGAAGTGTCTGTGTGCGATTGTATTTTAATTAATTCCGATAAAGCATAAAAATAAATCCTACCACGACACCGAAAGAGAGGAAGGCGTTATTAATCATTTTTGCGGCCGCATTAACAGTAACTACATGGATATACACTGTCAATTGGAACCGATGCATTCAAGAAACCCAGCTCTCTAAAGAAAATAAAATTTTTTACCCCATAAACCGAAGTCGATCCTGAGACAAAAGAATGTCGATGTGTCGCCCCCTGCCCTCCTGGTGCTTTTTAATCCTCTCCTTACGCTAAAACGAGCATATTCGTAGAGATTATCTCACATAGCTACATACATTATTTACCCGATCTCTAGCTAAAAGCGGTTAAATACGTAATAAATTTAGCTGCTTACAGTAGTGCGGATAAATTGGAGGAAAGACCGCACAATATCTTCAAAACTTAGCAAAACAATGATAAATACATGGACTCGTTTTAGTGTATAATGAGCCCGGTTTCGGTTTGCGGTTGGAGTGAGGTGAGGTTTTCTTGTTCCAT
>CAZDIO010000040.1:0-15370 GCA_964505555.1 uncultured Bdellovibrionales bacterium | reverse complement strand
TTGAAAGAAAATTGGAAAAAGACGTTCCGAATAATAATATCGAGGAGGGTCGGAAATTGGAGACTGCAAGAAATGGTAGTATCGCTTCCAACCCTCCTCGATTGGGAAACGCCGGCGGGCGTCCCCAGGAATGTTCCAGCGAAAAGATAAATTACAGTCAATGATGGCAGGGCGGGCGGAACAGCCCGAAGGGCCATCCCGCCCGCCCGTTGCTATAGACCCGATTGTTGGGTCGACTCATCCGACTTCCTTCTTCGCAACCACCACCGCTGCCGCCGTGCGCGGAAGTTGGCTGTTTTCTGGAGATCGTCGAGCCACCCCAGGAAAACCGCGTTCAGGAACGAAAGCACCGCTCCCGGAATGGAAATTCCCAAGGTCTACCTCCTCTCTCTTTTAGACCAGTAATTGCCGGTCCTCTCATTTGGCCGGAACATAGCCGCCGGCACATACTCGGCCCCGCCGTTTTTCAGGCGGTGAAATGGAACGACGTTTGTGCTGAACGCTTCTCGAGCTTCCTAGTCAGCGATCAAGAACAAGGTTAGTTTTCGGGATGGCAGCCGACCGGCCGCACTTCCCCTCTTTTTTGTTCTGACTGAGCAGGATTCGAAAAACGTCAGACAAACAATTCGCTCCCCGTTGAACGTCTTTTTAAAAATAGATCACTGGATAATGAAATGAAGAAGCCAGATACTACATTTCATTATCCAGTGAAAAAATCCTTTTTGACTTACCTCCTCTCTCATGTGGAATAGCGTAACTTTTGTTTGGAATATTTTTTGGAATAAAAGTGTATGTAACCCTCATGAGAGAGGGGTCAGGTTATCACTCGGCTGGTCATCTAAAAGATCTAAAAAAACCTAAAATCACAACCGCACACTACTGAGCGCTTAGCATTTGATTGTCTGCGGTGTCAAATCTAAACCAGTTCACTTTTGATAACTATCAATAGCCTCAAGCGCTTCTTTTGTGCCTATTGCACGAAGGGCAAAAGCAGCGGAGCTTCGAACACCACCGTTTTTGTCTTTAAGGAGTTGAGCAAGGGCAGGAGTTGCTTTTTTTGCAGTAGGCCCAAGGCTTGCTAAGGAGAGAGCAGCGCTACTTCTTGTGTGAGAATCTTCATGTTGAAGATCTTTTATAAGTTTTGGAACATCCTTCTCGCTAGGACCGCATCCAAGCAGGTTACATGAAACAGAGAAGATGATCAGCCAGATTGCATATCTCATTGTATTAAAAGCTTTTAACAATATGAACACTCTACCCCTGTCGTTGCGAGCGAAGCGAAGCAATCTCATATTACCAATGAGGGTTCAAGATTGCTTCGCTTCGCCCGGGCCTCCCGGCTCGCAACGACAGGGATTTTCATATTGTTAGAATCTCTGAGGCTCTTTTACTTGATTCATGGTGAATATTTGCCTTACCATATCCATTCTTTAAACAGGAAGGAAGGATGTTTTTCATGACTATTTGAAAGAGAATTTGCATCAATGAAGGCTCGCGATTTTTAATAAGAAGCGTTATGCTTTCTTCATGTGTGGTCGGTTTACGTATATTTATACCTGGAAAGAGCTCACAGAGCTGATCTCGCTCTCGAGAGATCCCCTCGCACTTTCAAAACGATACAACGTTGCCCCCTCGCAACAAGCGCCAGTGATGCGGATCGATGCACAAGGAAAACGACGACTTGATATGCTTCGCTGGGGGCTTATCCCCTTTTGGGCAAAGGATAAAAAAATCGGTTTTAGCCTTATCAATGCCCGGAGTGAATCACTTAGTGAAAAGCCAGCGTTTCGCGATTCCTTTCGAAATAAAAGGTGTCTTGTGCCGATAAGTGGGTTTTATGAATGGCAAAAAACTCCTGGAAAAACACAAAAGAAAGCACACTATATCTCTGCTCCGGGAAATAAGGTGCTCTTCGTTGCAGGGTTGTGGGATAGGTGGGAGCAAAAAACTAAAGAGGGAGTAGGAGAGGTTATTGAAAGTTTTACGATTATCACAACTCCCGCCAATCAAGATCTCACTGATCTTCATGACCGGATGCCTGCTATTTTATCGGAGATCGAAAGTGAAAAATGGCTTGATCCTAAAACTCCTCTAGAAGAGCTTAGATTAATGCTTAAGCCCTATACGAGCTCTCTTGTTTCTTATCAGGTCTCTAGCCGTGTAAATAAACCGAGCTTTGACGATATGTTGTGTATTGAACCGATCAGAAACGGTGAGGACATTTTTCAAAACTTAGTTGAGTAATTGTAACTGAGTAGTCACCATGGGTGTCTCGGGTAGTTTTTGACGTATGACCTCTCTTGAAAAAGCTCGCTGGCGCGTGCTAGTTTTATTGTTCCTCGTTCTTTGGCAACACGCAAATTGTAAATTCATAAAGGTCTCCTTCCTGATGTTCGATCACTGTTTGGACAGTAGAAGGGGACGTAGGGTCTAAGGTGCGGTAGAGGGTTGAAATTATGGAGAAAGGGTCAGGAGGTGCGCGATGTCAGGACGGGAACGAATAGCTGTGGATGTGAGTGGAGTGGTCCTAAGCGTTATTGCCCGTAACACGGGTAAGTCAGTAGGTGACCTTTCAGCAGAAACGCCTCTTCGAGATATTGCACGAAATTGGAGTGCGATATCTCGTATCCGAGATGAGCTTGAGAAGATCTTCAATCTCTCAATTCCGGATGATGTGGTGGAAGGGTGGGTAACTGTGGGCGATATCATTCGCATGATTGAGGAGGTGATTGATGCGCCCGCTCAAGAACCACAAAGGGTTGGCAGCTCTGGAAGTTTAAGACAGGAAGAACTCTGCTGTGTATGATCTGTTTCTTTTGTAGGTATTTTCTGGCCGGGACGATCTGTCCCGGCCAGATGGAAAAAACAATGACTTTGCGTTCTCTTTTTTGATTGGAATGAGTTAAGGCGGCGCTATTTATTTTGCGCCCCACTTGTTTAGAACTTTCTGCACATTTGCTACACGATCTTTTTCGGCAGGAATGTCTTTTGCTACCTCTGTAAACTTCTTAAAAACAGCGGTCGCATTCTCTTTATCACCCTGTTGGTAATAAACATATCCCAAGTTATAGAGGGCCTCGGTGTAGTCTGGCTTTAGGACAACGGCTTGCTCAAGATAAACAAGGGCTTTATCTAATTTCTTTTTTGACGCTGCAATCGTCCCTAAATTGTAGAACGCCTCTGCATACTCAGGATAGAGCGCGATCGCGGTTCGAAATGCCTTTGTTGCTTCTTGAGGGAGGTTTTGTTGGAGGTAACTCGTTCCTAAATCAAAATGCTTTTTTGCAGCTGCTTTCTCGTCATCGATGGGCACACTATCTACCGCGACACTTGCCGTCTCTGCAGGGAGGGGAGTTACTGGCATAACGGCGCTCTTTGCTTCATTTGTTTCCACACCGACTGATGGGGTTAGGTGAGAAGCAACTTCGAGCGGAGGAGCTGCAGATTCTTCTTTCGTTACAACAACCTCAGGTTCTGTTTTTGTAACGAGCGCTTCCTTTACCTCTTCTTTAACAGGTTCCTTTACAGTGACTTGAGATACCTCTTCCTTGGGAGAATCCAGATCCATGAGAGTTGGGACGGCGGCTGATTTTTCTACCGTGGCAACTTCTTCAGTCGCTGTTTTTTCAACCACCGGTTGTTCTTCAACAACTTGGGGAGTAGAATCTATCTTTGCTTCCTCTACTTGGGTATCTTTTGTTTCTCCACCCAGATCGACCTTTACCGGATCAGGAAGTAAGGGGAGGAGCTCCATCTTTTGCTCAGATACCGTAGCAACTTCTGAAGGTTTATTCTCTTCAGAAGCAACCTCCTCTTTAGAGCCTTCGAACTTACCAACTGGCCACTGTTCAGAACTTGTGTTTGGAAGCGTAGCGATGTTTGAAGATCCGTTTGAAGATTGTGGAATGACGATCGACTTTCCAGCCCGAAGGTGTGCAGGGCTCTTTAAGTTATTGGTTTTTAAGATCGCCTCAACAGAGACACCAAATCGTTTGGCAAGAGTTGCGGGGATATCGCCAGCTTTAACCAGATAGGTCTCTCCTTCAGGAGCTTGTGAACTTTGCTCCTTTTCCTCTTCTTTTTGCAAAAGTATTGGCGCGGGGATGCGAATTGTTTTTCCGGCACGGAGGCTTTTTGCATCTTTGAGATCGTTTTCTTTTAAGATGTCAGAAACACTAACAGAAAACCTCTTTGCAAGAGCACCTACGAGATCGCCTTGTTTAACAAGGTAGGTAACCTGTGGAGCAGGTGAGGGGACTGGTTCCGGTTGAAGCTGTATCGTTGGGAGGACTTCTGAGAGCTGTGTCTCTTTTGTCTGGAGAGTCGGTTCAGGAAAAGTTGGTACCTGCTCTATCGTTGATTCTTTCTTTGGAACCGCCAATTGAGGAGTAGGATGGAACTTCTCTGGTTGATGTTTTGAAAATACATTTCCAAACCCAACAAATAAAAGAACGACACAGATACAAAGCGTTCCGACTGCAAGTTCCTTCTTCTTTCTTAATTCCATGCTCTTATACCGCGTAATTTTTACCGGGCCGATTCACTTTAAAAGGTAGAGAGATCTTCGGCTCTTTACAGTAAATTCTTTATTTCCAATTAATTAGGGGTTTATCTGAGTGTTCGGCAATGTGCGGGATATGGCGGGGATGTTTACTATAACGCGAAAGCAGCTGTAGGTTCTTTAATTGAACACAGAGTTTCACAGGGTTACACAGAGTAAAGAGAAAAGGTAAAGAGAAGGGCTTTTAGATTTAACTCTGTGTAACCCTGTGTTCAAATCTCCTAGATAGTAAATGGAACAGCGCTAGAAAAACCATTCTACAAATAATGCTCTCCTTGATCATAGATTAGCGGTTTTTTAAAGAGGTATAATCTCACAACAAAGAAGCAGGAAGCTTTCAGGAAGTGAGAATTTAAAGAGAAGTAAGGAGACATTATGGAAACGGCGCGTCAGATCTTTAAGCTACGATCTCTTCCCAGCGGGCGGTTGCAATTAGTTGCAAAAGGAGGAAACGCTTGCCCAGCCTATGAGTATCAGGAACAAAGTGTTCGGCATGAGCGTTCAATTCAACAAAAGAGACCCTCTCTTAAGAAGATTGCTGAAGAGGATTCCTTCGTCTATCTGCGATTTTCGTTAACAACTTCCGAACTTACTTCGTACTGTCGGATTCAACTCGAGGGGCTCGGACTTGAGTGTCTCGATGATGGTGCGCCTTATGAAGCGTATGGGGTTGTCTCTCGGAATCTATATTCGTTACGATTGTTTGCGCTCGTTCCAGAAATACTCGCTGTAGAGGAAGGAACGCCGCCTTGTTGTAAGTGATGAAAAAGACTGAGAGCCTCTAGTAAAATGACGTTTCATTCCTGTTGTTGCGAGCGAAGCGAATCAATCACATGCCCAAAATGTGGATTCGAGATTGCATCGCTTCGCTCGCAACGACAGAGAGAGTTGCAATGATAGAGAAGGTTGAAGACTAAGGAAGGTATGAGCTCAAGTTCAAGCTCAAGGCGAAGTCTAAGTAGAAGAGGCTTTAAGGTATTTTAAGAAGGAGGCAATAGTCGCTCTTCTCTTTGAGCATCACAGGCTCTTCTTGAAGCGTGATTGGGGAGATGTGTTTAGAAAACCAGGTGACAACTTTTAGTAAATCCTCGGGAAGAAGGATGTGTAGCGGAATCGGAGAAGCAGCGGAATCGTTACTTGCTAAGAGCGCTTTTGCTACACTGATCGCTTCATCACCACTCTTTCTTAGTGCCAGGGTTACGTAGTCAAGATAGTGCTGAAACGTTCGCTCCGCAGAGGGACTTTTATAGTCCAAAATAAGATGCTCGAGTGTGGTTCGGGGTCGGGAGCGATTGATGGTGTGCTCTTTTCTTTCACATCGAAGAAGGAGGTGGCCACCTGGTTTAACTCTAGATATCCACTGTGAAAGTGAAAGAAGTGGGTTTTTCATACACTCAAAAAAGCGCTCAACAATGAGAAAATCTAAACTGTGTTCTGGAAACGATAGTAAGATCTCTGGTTGCTCAACCCGCTCAAACTGAACCGTTCCTTCATCCTCCTTTGAGGGTCTTCCCAGGAGAAGTCCTTTTCCAGAAAAAAGTTCGCGGGAGAGATATTCACTCCAGGTAACGTTTTCCAAATCAGAGTCCACAAATCCTTGCGGAGGGAAGATCTCTAAAAAAAGGTGGGGGTCGATCTTTACTTCGTTTTGCTGCTTCATCGTTCTACTTTCAGTTCGTGTTTCAGGTGGTGAAGTTACCGGTTCTCTAGATACTAACGTTCTTTTATTTGAAAAACAATTACTCCTATTTTTGAATCGTCTTCCAACAGTAAATGAGAGCTTTGCGTAGGTTTTTGCAAGAGAAAAGAGTGCGCTTCGTTTTTCAGGGGAGGCTTTTACGAAGAAGGCACGAACCGTGGTAAGAAACGATCGAACAAGCATCGCTACAGGAAAGCAGATTCGAAGGGTGAGATATTCTAAAAGAGTGCCATGTTTCTTCCAATACCGAAGCATATTTCGGTACCAAATCTCTGAAAACACCTCATCCCCAAGCTCTTTTTTACTATATCCTCCTTCATGAAGAGCTGTCGCTTTTAAGTAAATAGCGCTCTGGTATTTTGTCTCAGAGAGGCGTTTACAAAAATCAACATCCTCAAACCAGGCTGGATAAAACGATTCATCAAAGCCGTGAAGAGTCGAGAGCGCCTGATGACGAATGAGCATACATGACGCTGGAGGCTGAGACACAAGGAGTGGCTTATCAAGTGGATCATACGGTGTGGAGAGAGGAGGGAGTTGGTGGTGAATGTAATTATTAAGAAACGTATCGTTTGAACGAAAATAGTGAGTGGTCCAAGGGTTATTTGGAAAGAGGTGATCAAGATAAAAGAGATCAAGAAGTGTTTGAAGTAATCCAGGGAAATTCCTTGCGATAAACCCTTTTTGTGGCACCTGGTTCGTGTCGAGTAAGATCGGAGAGACCACACCAAGACTTGGGTAGTTTTCAAAACTCTCAAGGAGGGTTCTCAGAGTATCTTCCTGAAGAGAGACATCGGGGTTTAGCACCAGATAGCAATCTGCCGGATGATGAGAAACGGCATGATTAATTCCACCAGCAAAGCCGAGATTTGTTTCTACAAAGTCAATGAAACACCAGCGCTTATTTGTTGGTGATGAAAACAACAGGGCGGCATCTTTTGCGCTCGTATCCTCTGAGGCATTGTCTACAACGATTACTGATGCAGAATAGGTTTCTTGAAGATGCCGGATACTTTTTTCTATCGCTCTTAAGCACTGGGTAAGCCGGCTTCCAGAGTTGTAATTGATAATGATCACAACAACGGATTTTATAAACTCTTTGGTAGGGCCAAGGCTAAGGAGATCTTCAACAACAGGTTTTTTTGAAAACCATTTGCCGACTTCAAACGGATGAACTCGAACCCGTCTTTGAATCTCTTTTCTTCTTTGGAGCCGCGAAGGAAGATTTTTTATAACCAATGTTAGCGCCGGAAGGGAGGTGCGCTCAACGGTGCATACGGCAGCAAGAACAACGATATTTCGAAACAAACAGGGAAGAACGCAGTGAAGGTTTGCAATAAAGGAGAAATTATTAAAGAGAAGTAAGAAACGATTTTGAACTCCTAATCTGTTAAGAAATGGCGGAAGAGATCTTCGTTTCTCAGGGAGAACTTGTCGTTCATGGTAGCCACGTGCCATTGGTTCGTACCGACACTTCCAACCAAAGCTCTGTGCTCGCCAGGAGAGATCGGCATCTTCACGGTAGGCAAAAAAAAGCTCATCAAAGATCTCTAGTCTGTTTGGATCAAGAGAGAGTGAAACATCAAATAAGAAGTTACGTCGCATCAACACCGCAGCACCGGAGGCACCAAAGAGATAACACGGCTTATTATATTCCTCTTGATCTTCTTTTTGAGAGCCGCGATCAAGGTGGCGAATCTCTGGGGTGATATACATTCCCGCCGCGTCAATGGTTGGTGGTTGAATCGGTTGTAAATCCTGATTTGCACGAAGAAGCTTTGGGGAGGAGAATCCAGCGCGGGGATCGTGTTCAAGTGCTTGAACAAGATAGTAGAGACAGAGTGGATCAAGGAGCAGATCGGGGTTTAAGACGAACACATAATCGGCGCCACTCTTTAGCGCGCGACTTATCCCGGCATTGTGTGCGCCGCTGTATCCGGTGTTGGTTGCTTCTTTAATGAGGAGAACATCTTCTTTGAATTTTTCAGAGACAATATCTGTGGTCGAATCGGTAGAGTCATTGTCTGTTACCGTAATAAACAGAGTTTCTCCAAGCACGAAGTGATCTTGCTTTATGACTGAGAGAAGTGATTTTTCTATATACCGAGCAGCATTTCTTGTAACTAGATGAGCGTAAATTACCGGCTGCTTTTTTTCTTTGGTCATACAGCGAGCTCGTTTTTATGCTTGCCGCAGGCAGATCGTTCGTAAGCAGATACTGGAGTTCTTTAACGCACGCTCTCCGTATTCAAGTTTTCTCATCGGGTAGGGACTTGCAGACATCGCCCAGGGGCTGATGCTCTCTTCCTCTCTGGTCTGCTCCGCGGCGATCTCTAGAATGTAATCTCTTCCAGCAGAATCAGCGATCGGTGGTGTCTCTAGGGAGAACCAATCGTTGTTTTCTAGATTTTCTTCGTTTGCTGTGCGCTCAGTAATGAGGGTATGAGAGGCGCTTAATTCGCGTTGATAGAGTCGAAAGGTTACCGGTTTTTTTATCTGTAAGTTGTGTGTGGCGACCCGACACTCGACGCGAGAAAGGCCGTTAATCCGACAGGTAAAATGCTGCCTTACAGCATGGTTAGAAAATATTCGAAGATCGGTATTATCTGGACCATCAATTAAGATATCAGTTTCTTGAACACGCACCCGCTCTGGGGAGGAGAAGAGTTTTAAAAGTGGCTCTACCGCAACGTCCCAAGAGAAGATCTCACGGGCAAGACGTTGAGCGTTTTTTGATTTCTCAAGTACTACTTCAGGAGAAGCATAGATCTCATCAATCACTTCTTTCAGTGCGTTTTTGTTCTCTGGAGAGACCTGCCACCCGGCGTTGTAGCGTTTGATGAGTTTTCCTAGGTCAGCATAGTCGTTGTAGATTACAGGAACTCCTGCCCACAGATAGGTAGTTGTTCGGATAGTAACTGCAAGCTCCCGCTCGAGGTTCCATTTCATGAGATCAAGGGCGACATCTTTTGAAGAAAGCTCTGAGGTGAAACGATCAAAAGGAAGCATCGGGAGGGTTTCAACAAAGGGATTTTTTGAGAGCTTCTCAAAGAGCTTCTCATAGCCACCAAGTTTTATATCGTAATTTGGGTGCTTTCCTCCAATTAAGGTGATTCGTCCCTGATTCTTCTTAGCAACTGTTTCTCCAAGCTGTTCAAGTCCTGTTTGGGGGTTTTGCCAGGGGAGAAAAACACCTGCAAAAACAAAGTGTGGGTAGGTGTTTGAACCGTCGATGTTTCCTTTTCGTTCTGGAAGGGTGGGGTTAAGGGGCATCGGAATTGTGACCATCCTTTTTTCAGGATTTTCTACCCGGCCACGCATCATGAAGGAGAGAAAGTATAACCGCTGCGATTGACCAGAGACGATGTAGTAGTCAGCCGTAGCGATCACTGCAAGCTTTCCAAGCACTGCGCCGACCTGTCCAGGAGATTTTTGGTAGTGCCGCTCAAGAAGATGCGGGCCCGCGAGATCGATAATTAACGGTTGTGAAGGTTTTAAGTGCATCGTCATCGCTGGCCAGTGGCCACAGATGATCGCATCTGGATTTACTTCAGAGACAACGTCTCGTTGATTAAAGGAATCAAAGGAGAAATTATCAAATGTTTTTATCTTTTCTTTGGTGAACGGATCGAGTGTTTCGAGATCAAGAGATTTTTTTAATCCAGAGAGAGCACTTCTTGGAACTGATTCAATGACCGTATGACCGTGTGCTCGTAACCCCTGAATGATCCCGTGAGTGCGAAGCGCTGTTCCACTGGTTGGATAGCCTGGAAGGGGAAGTACATCAGTGGCAAATACTAGAATTTTCATGTATGAGTGGACCGTTTCCTTGGCAAACAGTTTTTCTACGAACTTAGTGACCTGACCAGAATTGCGACATTAACATTTTTTCAAATGAAAGTTCTACTTTTTAGTAATGATTTAATGCCGTTTTCTAATCTTCCCACAAGTGGTGGGGGGTTAAGGTGCTTTCAGCTTATGAGAGGCTTAGAAAGCCACGGCATTGAGGTCATCGCCTCTATGCCCGCATTTACCTACCTTACTGAGAGTAATTTGAGCAAGATCCCCCCTGAACAAAAGGAGTACCTCTGGCACTTCGGGGAGCAAGATGAGATCTACAAACGGGTAAACCCCGATGCGGTGTTGTTTGCCTCAAATTGGGACCACTTTGATCTGCGGGGAAAGATCTCCGTGCCCCTGATTATTGATCTTCACGGGTCGCGGATGATTGAAACAAAGCTTTTTGGAAATCAGGCAAGTTCTGAAAAAAAAGTTAGTGTCCTTAGTCGGGCCGATTGTCTGTTAACTGCGGGAACGAGACAACGAAGTTACTTCTACGGGTGGCTCGTTCAGGCGGGGCGTGTTCCAGAGGATGAGCATTTTATCCGCTACATTCCAATTTCATTAAGTCCTGAGCTTCCTCAGCGGATTGAAAATAATGATCAGTTTCCCTGTTTTGTCACCGGTGGTGGTTGGTTTCCATGGCAGAATCAAGCCAAGGCGATCTTTACTATCGCAAACGCCATTGAGAGAAAAAATCAAGGATTGATTAAAATCTATGGCACCCCGCATCAGGAGTTTGGTGGGACTACGGAAGAGAGATTAATTCAACAACTTTTTACCAAAGTAAAAGAGCTCTCCTCTCGTTCGGAGCGGATTCAGTGTAACGGCTACATCGGTCGAGAGGAGTTGATCCAGATCTATACCCGTGCGCACGTTGCCATTGAAGCGATGGAGTATAACATTGAGCGGGAACTTGCGTTTACGACACGAACCGTTGAGTACCTCTGGTGTGGGCTTCCGGTGATTTATAATAATTACAGTGAGCTGAGTGAACATATCAGTGAGTTTGATGCGGGGTGGACCGTTGATCCTACGAGTGTTTCAGAGACGGAACGTGTAATCGAGGAGATTTTTAATAATCCCGATCTGGTAAAGAAAAAAAGCGAAAACGCCTCACGCCTTGTTCGTGAGCGCTTCACCTGGGATAAGACGATTCTTCCTCTTGTGAATTTTCTTAATGCTCCAAAAAAGGTGGGAGAGGGAAAGCCGGTTCTTGGCTTAGTCTATGCGCGGCCATCTTTTCTTAGTGCACGAGGAGATATGGTTGATGTGCCGATGGTTTCAACCTTAGCTCCACTTATTCAACGTTTTATCGTCCCTGCTGAAAATATCTCTGCCATTGAGATCCCTGTTTCCATTCTTAAAGAGGATGCAAAGGATATCGTTCGGGAGGTAGAGTTTGTAGTTTCTAGAAAAACAGGCGGAGTGTTGATTAAAAAGTCAGTTCCCGCGCAATTAATTCCTCAAAACGGACCGATCACACTGTACTTTCCATTTTTAAAAACCCCAGAAGGTGGGGAGGAGTTAACACTAACAATTACACTTCGTTTGAAAGTTACAGGTTGTTCAAAAGTTACAGATTCACCGGTTCTTTCTTTCGGTGGACTTTCGCAGCTTCGGTACCCCTTCTTAGAAGATGCTCCTTTACTGGGAAGAAACAGTAGAGGAGAAGAGGTCTATGCCCAATCTCTTGCGTTAAGTTTCGTTCCTGGGGATTATACAAGGATGTATCAACTCAATATCTTACTTCTTCGTGCGATGCGGATGGTAAAAGAAGGGGAGTGGAGACGACTAAAACGGGCGGTGGTACGAAGAATTCCGCAACTCATTTCAAAGATTAAAGCACGGGCGTTTTCTGAGGTGTAAGGGAGAATTAGCAGAAAAATAGTTAGGCTTAGCATATGTCAAAAGCTCAGAAAAAAATCGCAATCATTGGTGGGTGTGGACATGTGGGTCTTCCTCTTGGGGTGAAGTTTTCACTTTCAGGAGCAGAGACCCTTCTTGTTGATATCAACGAAAAAGCAGTCCAAGCCGTAAATGCCGGCCGCTTTCCGTTTCTTGAAAAAAACGGCAACGAAGAGCTTCGAGAAGCTCTAAAAAAAGGACTTCGTGCAACTTCAAAACCAAAAGATTGCGCTGGGGCGGATATATTTTTCTTTGTTGTGGGAACTCCAGTTGATGAGCATCTAAATCCAAAAATCTCTGAGGTGTTAAAGATCTTCTCCCAATATGAGGAGTTTTTCTCTGCAGGAACGCTCGTAGTAATGCGCTCGACCCTTTTTCCAGGCACGATGGAGCATCTCTATCGGAGGCTTTCAGAGCTTGGAAAAAACATCTCCTTTGCTTTTTGTCCAGAGCGGGTCTCTCAAGGGTATGCCCTGGATGAGATTCATAATCTTCCGCAGATCGTCTCTGCGTTTGATGAGGAGAGCTTTCAAGCTGCATATGAACTTTTTCGAGAGATCGCACCGGAGATTATTCGACTTACTCCGCTTGAGGCTGAGATTACAAAACTGATGGCAAACTCCTGGCGTTACTTAGAGTTTGCGATCGCTAATCAGTTTTACATGATTGCTGAATCAAACGGGGTGGATTTTCAACGGATCTATCAAGCGATTCGCTACCGGTATCCCCGTGCTCATGGGTATAAAGCCCCTGGCTTTGCTGCAGGACCGTGTCTGTTTAAGGATACGATGCAACTTGCAAGCTTTTTTAATAGCCAATTCTACCTTGGACATCCCGCGATGCTTGTTAATGAAGGACTTGCAACGTTTGTGGTTGAAAAAGTAGTCAAGCATCTTGAGGGGAACTTGTGGGGAAAAACGGTTGGTCTGTTAGGGATGACGTTTAAAGCAGATAACGATGACACCCGTGAGTCTCTGAGTTTTAAAGTTAAAAAAAGTCTCTCTTTTCAGGGAGCTCGGGTGTTGTGGCATGATCCCTATCTTCCAGACAGTGCTGAGCTCTCTACTGTTTTACAGGAGTCTAATGCGCTCATTTTGTGTACTCCCCATGAAGAGTATAAGACGCTTTCATTTTCAGTGCCGGTAGTTGATGTCTGGGGAATGTATGAGCGCTCCACGGTGGATCTGTATCCGGGGTATGAACAGGAAGTGGGAGATCGGAAAGTAAAAAAATGAAGATTCTAGTTACGGGCTCTGCGGGGTTTATCGGTGGATATGTTGTATCTGAGCTCCTTTCTCAGGGATGGGAAGTGGTCGGAGTTGATAATTACTCAAAGTATGGTGAGGTAAAAAAATCCTACGACGATCATCCACGATATAAGTTTTACCGGGGAGATATTAAGAACGTTTCTTTTTTAAGTGAGCTTCTTGAAGATTGTGACCACCTTCTTGCCGGGGCGGCGATGATCGGGGGGATCAGTTACTTTCATGAGTTTGCCTATGATCTGATGGCAGAAAATGAGCGGATCGTTGCTTCGACCTTTGATGCGGCGATAGATGCGTTTAAAAATAAGCGCTTACAAAAGATCACTATCATCAGCTCAAGTATGGTCTTTGAGTCTTCAAGTGTGTTTCCAACCCCGGAGGGTGCGCAACTTACTTCCCCGCCACCAAAGAGCACGTATGGGTTTCAGAAGTTAGCGTGTGAGTATTTTGCACTCGGTGCCCTTCAGCAGTATGGGCTTGCCCATACGATCGTTAGACCGTTTAACTGTGTAGGCACGGGAGAGCATCGGGCGCTGTGTGATCGTGAGGTGTTATCTGGAAATATCCGCCTGGCGATGGGACATGTGGTTCCGGATCTGATTCAGAAGTGTATTAAGGGCCAAGATCCGCTGCATATCTTTGGCGATGGAAAACAGGTTCGGCACTATACATATGGGGGAGATTTAGCTCGGGGTATTCGCCTCGCGATTGAGGCACCGGCAGCAGAGAATGAGGATTTTAATCTCTCAACAGAAGTTTCAACTACGGTGCTTGAACTTGCGGAGCTTATCTGGCGCAAGGTTAATCCTGGTAAACCGTTTCAGTATCATCTTGATGAGCCGTTTTTACACGATGTACAGCGGAGAGTTCCTGATTGTTCGAAGGCGAAGCGGGTTTTAGGGTTTGAGGCTGTGACCCCTTTGGATAGGGTGTTGGATGAGGTGATCCCTTGGGTGAGGGAGCAGGTGGGGCTTGGAAATATTTAGGGGAGGGGGGTGCTGTAAGAGGTGACGAAAAAGGCGAAGGCAAATCCCTTTCTGTCGTTTCGAGCCCCACGCTGCGCTCTGGATAAACTCCGCGAAGCAATCTCATAGCGCAATTGGCTGAATTATCATGATTGACACACGAGCTACTCAAGCACTTTCAAAAAATGCAATTGAGAATAGTAATCTAAGCGTACAGCTCTTAGTCCCTATTTACAACGAAGGGGAAAACGTCAGAATTTTATATGAAACGTTGTTGGCAGAGGGGGTACCCTTCGATCTCATGACCTTTGTATATGACCTCGAAGGAGACACCTCGCTTCCATTTATTGAAGAGATACAAAAGAGAGATGACCGAGTCCGAGCGTTGCGAAACACTTTTGGACGGGGAGTAATCCATGCGCTGCGGTTTGGGTTTTCTCAGGCAGTTCCTGGTCCAGTAATTGTTGTAATGGGAGATAACTCAGATAAGCTCTCAATTGTTTCAGATATGATTGAGCTGTGGAAGCAAGGTGCGACCGTTGTTTCTCCCTCTCGGTATATGCGGGGAGGAAAGCAGTATGGGGGTGGGTGGTTAAAGAGTAACCTCTCACGAGTTGCGGGGAAGTCATTACGGTTGATCGGGTTTCCTACGGCAGATCCTACGAATAATTTTAAGCTCTATGATGGAGCGTGGTTAGCTTCGCAACGAATTGAAAGTAAGGGCGGGTTTGAAGTAGCCCTTGAGCTTTGTTTTAAGGCGTATCGGGATGGAGATAAGATTGTGGAGATTCCAACCGAATGGCGAGATCGAACACTGGGACAGAGTAAGTTCCGGGTGTTTTCCTGGATGCCGCATTATTTGCGGTGGTACTTTCGGGCGGTGATGGAGATCTGTAAGAAGGCTGTTCGCATCAGCAGGTAAGGAGTAATTTCTCTGTCCTTTCTAGTCGATGCACCCGAGACCCGAGCGTGCCCTTATCGTTGCTCCCTATCTGTCGTTGCGAGCGAAGCGAAGCAATCTCGAACCCTCATTCGTGATATGAGATTGCTTCGCTGCGCTCGCAACGACAGATAGGGAGCAACGATAAGGGCACGCTCGGGTCTCGGGTGCATCGACTAGAAAGGACAGAGA
>CAZDIO010000039.1:0-45686 GCA_964505555.1 uncultured Bdellovibrionales bacterium | reverse complement strand
GATCATTCTCCTCTCTGGAGGTCTTGATTCTACAACGACCCTGGCGATTGCAAAAAACGCAGGGTTCTCCCTCTCTGCACTTTCATTCTGCTATGGACAGAAGAATCAACACGAACTCCAACGTGCGAAGGAGATTGCTCGCCGATATACCGTTGAAGAACATAAAATAGTTTCTATCGATCTTCGTTCGTTTGGCGGCTCCTCTCTTACTACTAATATGGAAATCGAAAGAAACAGAACTCGGGAGGAGATTGGCAAACACATTCCATCAACGTATGTTCCGGCAAGAAATACGCTCTTTCTTAGCTATGCCCTTGCTTGGGCAGAGGTCTTACAGGCCAGTGATATCTTTATCGGCGTAAATGCGATGGATTCAAGTGGGTATCCAGACTGTCGAGAGGAATTCATCCGAGTGTTTGAGGTACTTGCAAATGTTGCCACAAAACTGGGAAGCGAGAACAAAAAACGATTTTCTATTCATACTCCCCTGATTTCACTTACAAAAGCAGAGATCATAAAACTTGGACTCTCTCTTGGAGTGGACTATTCGTTGACATCCTCCTGTTACGATCCTCATTCGGAAGGCCTTTCTTGTGGGAGATGTGATAGTTGCATTTTAAGACAACAGGGATTTTTCGAACTGGGACAAGTCGATCCCCTCTCTTATGTCTCACCCATAGAGAGCTCATCAAGTAAAGTTTGAGATGTATCACGTTAAAGAAATTTACTTTACTCTTCAAGGAGAAGGAGCACACACCGGCCGAGCCAGTGTATTTTGTCGATTTTCCGGATGTAATCTCTGGAGTGGACTTGAGCGTGATCGCCATAAAGCAAAGTGTTACTTCTGTGATACAGATTTTGTGGGAACAGACGGGAAAGGTGGTGGTTCTTTTAAAACTGCTTCCGAACTAGCAGACGCCATTACAGAGGTCTGGCACCAAAACATTAAGTCAGTTGGTGTGCCCTATGTAGTATTTACGGGGGGAGAACCAACATTACAACTTGATGAAGAGCTCGTTGTTTCCCTAAAGAAGCTTCGCTTTGAAGTTGCCATTGAAACAAACGGCACAAGAAAAGTCCCTCAGGGAGTTGACTGGATTACGGTGAGCCCAAAACCGGGATCACCCTTAGTTCAAACGGTCGGGGATGAACTGAAACTAGTCTATCCCCACGAGGTTACCCCGGAGAGCGTGTCTCATCTCTTGTTTAAGGTATTTTACCTGATGCCCTTATACTCAACTGATGAGCAACAACGGGGGGACTATCTCCAGCAAACAATTACTTACTGCCAGTTGCATCCACAATGGCGTCTAACACTTCAAGCGCATAAAATTATCGGTCTTCGATAAAACCGATTCCCTTAAGGATTAATCTGCAAACCACCAATTCGACCACCATTACTTCGTGGTTGGTGGTTATATTGAAGAATTGGTAAAACTAATGTTGAATGTTTTTCGCACTTGCATCGTTTACATTCTTTGAGAACGTGAATTTCTCCGGTTCTAATGTGCGATGGCTTTCGTGTAAGTTTCACATACAACTTCATTGTGGGAAGATAGCATTTGGAACAAAACTTATTGATATCCACTAATTTATAGTATGCAGGAAGCCTACAATAGTAACACTCTAAGCAACACCATACGCGAAAAAAGCACCAATCATCTTCAGCTTCGCCAGCGGCAAGCTCTGTAAGTTCCGTTGCACATTTAGGACAGCTCTGAGGAGAAAAGAGTTTTTCAAATGTCTGCAAAAATCTGCTTTTATTACCAACCATACGACGAACCTCACTTACCAAGATGTAAACTAAATTTGCCGCGACCTGAATTTGGCAACCCTCAGCCGAGAATTCGAAGATTACCTTGACCGTAAACGCACCACCCGAAGAGTTATTGTAACGAGAAAAGATCGTCCTGACTAGGGACCTTGTGCCGCACAATCATTGATTGCAGAAAATTCCTGAATTCTCGTAACGGAAATTCGTTAGGTTCGGCGTGATGGACGCTCTCGAGGCAGGTATCCAATAAGGGATGAGAGATTTTGAGCCTGAGGAATCTTTGATTGTTCCTCCTTAATGGTTCGTTTCAAAACTTGATAAAAATAGATTAATGATTCGCTTCGGCCATGAGTTAGACGCTTTTGTGCTTTTTGAAAGGGATAGATTTTGGTTCCATTTAATTCAATGATCCATGACGATCCCTCTTGTTCCCATCTACCACCGAGCTTCGTTACAATCATTTCACCAAGAAAGCTTCCAAGCCCCATAACATGCTTCTCTGCTTGACCTTCTTCAATATATTCCGGAAGTGCCCAATCAAGCGCTAACAAACAACCCTCCTCATACTCGCAGCGTATTTCATGTTCTTCGCCAATTTTTAAACCATACTCTTCGGCAATTTGGGAAAAAGAAGGGGCTTCATTTAACGGCGTAACTACCGCTTTCTTTTGTTGAAAGTTTAGAATTCTTTCTCGAAGATTAGACATTTTTAACTGCTATCTTGTTGTAAAACCATTCTCTATTAAGCCAAGATTTGCTTCGCTAGAGAAAAGAATTTGCACAAAGCATGCCAAGGAGAGACACTTCTTGATAACAACTTGGGAACTAATTCAAGGCATTGCGGAGAATCTTGAGCTCATCGGTTACTCTTACGGCTAATGCGTAAATGTGACTAGGAGAAATTCGTATTGTAATCCGCTCTGGGACAAATTCGCTATTTTCTGCTCCAATCCGACGTTTGATTATGGCGAGGTGTTGAAGGATTTTTTTTGTGCTCTGAAATACATCCCTTGGAAGGACGTGATTGAGATGATCTGGAACTTCAATAGGGCCGCACCCACATTGCAAGGAGATTTGGTTTAAAAGCTCAATCGCCTGAAGGACCTGATCAAAAACTTCTGCTGGTTTTTTTTCAAAAAACCTTTGGGTAACACCTCCCGCAGCAGTAATTCCACGTGCAACTTTAATGTCATCAATGTGAACCAAAATAAGTTGTAAATTCGTATAAACATCTAAGGGGGTTTTCACACCAAACCTCGAATTCTCTGATCTCTAATAATCATAACTACTTATACTTCGTAATAAAGCCCTCAGTCTACTTTTCCTTACTCACCAAGGCAACAATTCTCAATATTCGGTAATAATACTAAAAAAGGCCGGAAAAAGCGGCCATTAAACTATTGAGAATTAGAGTAAGGGATCGGTAAAGAAATCTATGGAAGATGCTCGCTTTGGAACACTAGCAACAAGTGAACGAGGCTCGGCGTTAATATACGGGCTGTTTGGAATTGTCTGCGTGCTTTTGTTTCTTCATTATGGCCATGAACTTCTCGGTAGCTATGATCACCCTGTCATTTTTGGCGCTATTGTAGCAATCCTTACTCTCATATCAGCATTCTCTCTAGGATGTGCCGTTCACTTGCGCGCTATCGGAGGTAAGCCACTGAGTAAGCTCTATGAAGAAATTGTTTCTCAGGCAAAAGCCTATGACCAACTTCTCATAGAAGCAAAAGCGATGATCGCAGAACTTACTCCCTTAATGGCAAATCACACCGGAGTGGTGAGTCGACGGGCTGTAGATTGCCTGAGCATTGCAAAAAAAATCATTGCCGCTCTTGAAGCTCGACTTGAGGAGGTTGCTTCACTACTTCAAAGTCAAAAACAACAAGATATAATAGAAGCTTATGAATTGATGTCAAAAAATCTTGCGGTAACGGATACCCGGTACGACACCTTAATTGACTCCGATCCGATTCCAGCATTTGAAGCGTCGGATATTGGCCCAACCCTCTCTCGTCTAGTTCAAGCCATCCATACCGAGCTTAGAAAAGTAGCTGCGTAGAAACATATATCCTTTTTGTCCCTCCCCCTACTCTTAATAGGAGTTCTCTCTCCATTGGAATTGACTATGAAAAGTGATGCAATAACAGAACTCTTTAAACAATTTGCAAATGAATTGCACACGAGTTTTCCACAACTCGACTTACGCTTTAATCTTAAAGGAGGAACTTCGACTTTACGCTACTTTATGCCAGATACTTCGGAACAGGTGTTTGAAGCAAACCTTAATGAGCAAAGCCTGGAGGAGCTCCTCCATCAAGCGATCTTTAACGTAAAAGAGTTAGCACGATTATTTGACGCGTAGTCACGTAATCCCCAAGAAACTATTTTTTCATAAGCTCCAAGTCCACAATTCTCTTAACCGCTCCCAATGAAGGTTTGGAGAGATACTTGCCATTAATGTACATCGCCGGTGTTCCGGGAAGTTTTAGATCTTGCCCAAATTTAATATCCTCTAGAACACGTTGTTGAATTTGAGGATCAACTGAGCATTCTTCAAAGAACTCTTCTGACATCCCGATCATCAAGGGGAGTTCTTGAAAACTCTCTTCATTGAGCTGATTGAATGAAAAAATCTGATCATGCATACGCCAAAAATAATCTTCACCCCGTTGCCCTGCACACCGGGCATAATATGCTGCACGACATGCATATTGGTGATGTCCGTGAGTAATAATTGAGTTGCAATGTGCATCAAGGGGAAAATTCTTATAGATAAGTCGCACTGAATTTGGATAAGCGTTCAGTATTGATTTGGAGATCTGTGCGGCGATCCTACAGTAGGGGCATTGAAAATCACTAAAAACTACTATCGTCACCGGAGCATCGCTGCGGCCTAAACTATAGTCGATCGTTTTTGGGTCTGATGAAATGTTGATGGGAAGATCAATAACTGGGGCACTTTTCCATTGATCAATCACCTCTTGGAGTTCATTTTGCATCTTTTCTGAACACACAAAGGGCAATAACAGACGAGAAGCATAACACATGAGCAACAACAAGCTCAGCACCAACACAAGCCAAAAAATCTCACCTCTTTTTGCTTTCTTTAACGGCACAAGAAATGAAAAAATATCTCGAAACCCCGAAGCGAAGTAATTGATTACCGAAACATTCTTTGGTCGCAACACAAAGCAAGAAATCAAAAACAAGACATTGATCAGGTAGAGAATGGAGCAATAGAGGCAGAAGGTTCGAATTACAAAGTGAGAAATATGAAAAAAAACAAGACTTACAAGAACCGCAAACACGCTAAGAGAGAAAAGCGCACCCTTACTTTGTTCCTCTCTCCGCTGAAGCTGAAAGTACGGTTTCATAGTCAGTAAGAAACAAAATAGATAGAAAAAGAGTCCATACCCCGCAACTGGCATACCGAGTATCTGGGAATAACTACTTAGGGCAACAACATCACAATTGAACTGCTCATTTATTGCGCAGGATGAAGGAAGGAACTGGCAACCACTTGTTAATTTTACATGGTGAAATAATAAAAACAGGGAGATCCCTGCTCCGGCAAGAAGCAGTAAAGGGATACAAATGTTTTTAAATAAACTTTTCATAACTTTATTATCTGTTCACTATTGCTTCACTTCTTTCTCCGTCTCAGATACATTCTGTGTTACCTAATGTCGTAACAACGGTTAAGGCAACAACTTTACATGTCAAAGAGTGCCCAGTTCATACTTCTTTTTGTCCTCTATACCATAGTAATTTCGGGGACAATGTTTTATTCTGGGCGTATTGCTGAAAAAACATCGCTCTATGATCGGTTTCTAATCTCTTTGGAAGGCACCGTACTTCCAGTGGCAAACTTAGAACGGAGTCTCAAATTTTATACGGAGGTTCTCGATTTTCGACCTCTCATCCAACATTCCACTTTAAAACCTGTAGGTCTTTTATTACCAGAGAAGCGTAAACTATTTTTTAAACTCTTATCAGAGGACTCGATCACTTCTTCCCCAGAGATCTCAGGAACAGCGCATACCTCAATCGTCGTGCGGGTAAAAAATGGCGTAACGAAACTCCATTCAGGACTCCTTGCGCGTCTTCCACAACGACCTTCAAAAATTGCTTACGAAAGTTACACAGCAGACTTTAAAGCTCTTCCACCAGAAACAATTAGTAATATTATTGAGGTACCTTGGGGAAAGGAATTTATCGTCCGTGATGCAGATGGAAATAGCCTCATCTTCTATCAACCCACTCGACGTTCGGGAAGTCGGTTGTAAGCCCTCCAATCAAGATTCTACCTCTGGATAAAGCTTTTTCTACTTAGTCTTAGAGGCTCTAAGACTTCAACTTCATGTCCCATTCTAATAGTTTAAAGAGAAGCGGGAGTTTGAGCTCGAGCTCAAGGCTAAGTTGAAGTCTAAGACTAAGTAAAAATTTAGTACCGAAGAAACTCTAAACCTCAAACCAACAAGCGCTAGCGAACGTAACCACACAGTCAGACTTTGGTTCTACTGCCTGCCGATACTCTATGAGTTTTCCCCTTACGACAATCCCAGCTCTGCGAAGGGTTGCCAACATCGTAAACATTGAAGGAAAACCACACAGTCTTCGCTGATCACCATCTTCTTGAACATGGAGAAAGAGTCGATCTTCATCTCCCGCAAGTGCTGCGTTTAGAAACTCTTTATCTCTTTTTTCAATTTCTTCGAGTCGACTCTCACTTGCTCTCGTTTGATCCCCAAAATGTAAACCCACATGCGCTAGATCCACTCCTCCATAGAAGAGAATTCTTTTTCCCGAATCTCGGACTGTTTTAACAACCCGCGATACAATATTTACAAAATCACTTATTTCTCCGACCTCCATCGGATTACGGTTGTTTTCAATACACCGATGAAAAGATCCAACGAGTACCGGTACAAGCGCAGGCAAAGACGTTTCGCGATAACGATGCGCAAGAAAGGGAAGTTGCAGCTCTAGGGAATGTTCCTTCTTATGTAATATCTCATCCTGAAAGGAACGTACGTGGCCGTAACTTGCTCCGATCTCCTCTACCACCTCTGTTGCCGTAGGGAAGGTCCCCAGTGGGGAACGAAACGGTTTTTTTGTAAGATGAAATATTCCTCTTCCCGGTTGATGCGCGGTGCCAAACAAGAAGATTATATCGGGGCGTTTAATCTCACGCATGGTAGAGAATGCCGTTCCGTATGCATGCCACCCCCGATGATAGTCGATGTGTGGACAGATAAAACCAATGGTGCTGGAAAAATCATCGTTAATTTGGTGGTGATGTTTCGTATCTTTAATATATTTATCGATTACTTTAGAAAGAGCTTCCGCGGTATTTGGATATAAAACTCCTGCTAATGCTTCTTCTCGTACTGGGGTATCTCTAAATGTTTCTTGAATCTCTCTCCAACGAAGTTCTGTTTGCGTTGTTTCCAGTAGGTGTAGTTTCTCTAACTCTCCTACCAGCGAAACGATAAATGCTTCGGTAATCCCGTATGGAGCCCCTTCTTTAGCAATATCGGCGATTGTATGTTTCCCATCAAAACGAGCGATAATTGGGAATAACTCAGCATGAAATATTCCTGGGCTTGGAGCTACCTCTGAGGGATCACGAAAAATAACGATTTTTCTCCCCTCGTAATCACCATGTTCAATTTGAATAAATGGCCGTAACCTTGGTTTCGCGTTGTTGATGGTCACGGAGCTAGGTCTCCATCTTTTTTCGATGGTTCAACGCTCACATCTCCAACCTCTACGGTAGTTCTCTCTTTTTTTTGGTTTTTTGATTTTTGAGTAAGGACGATATATCTCCCCGGTGGAACATCATTGAAGATCGCCTCACCATTCTGATCAGATCTCTTTACTGAAACAAGCCGCTGACTCGGCATCGTCAACAAGAGTATGCGGATACGATCCACCATATCGCCGGCACTTTTCAGATAAACCGTTATATTCGCAGAAGCACCTGATGGAAGATCGAACTTTCTTTTTTCATAAAAATCTGGAGAGGTTATCTCAATAGATTCCGTAAACGCGGGGATCGCATCACCGAGAAAACAAAACAAAAGTAAAAAAAATAAAAAATGGCGCAAGCTTCGTTAACCCTCAGTAGGTGAATTGCCTGAAAAACATCCTCCCCAAACACCAACCCCAATTTCCAACTTAATTCAATGGTAATTAGACGCCACAAAAAATTTCTAGAATCGAGTTGGGTCAAAAATGACCTGGTAAGTAAGAAGCTATCGTATAACCTGAAATAAAAAAACCACCCTAAAGAAAGCAAGCTTTCTCAGGATGGCTTATACAAAGAACAGAGGAGGACAGTTAGGCTGTAACAGTTATTTCTTTGTATAATCTTCAGACGCCCCTACCCAGATTAAATTCAATTAAAATAAACACTCAATTTATGAGGGTTTTACTTTTTAATAGCCCTTGCCGATTGGTGTCAGTAGACATTATGCAAAAACACCCCCGTTACAAAGCACTGGTCGTTACAAAAGATAGTGAAACAAGAACTCTCTTAGATCGAGTCTTGTCTACTACTCCCGTCTCGGTAGAACTTGTAGAACCGACAACTGGCGAAAACGAAACAGATGTGTTCTTTGCAAATGAAGTTGATCTCCTGTTTTTAGAAAATAACGCTTCGGAATTTAATCCTTTTGAACTGCTAAAAAATATCCGCCACAAGCGATCTCTTACCGAGCTGCCAATCATTCTGATCACTAACCAGATCACCGAAAGTGAACAACTACAGAGCTTTCAAGCTGGAGCAAATGATTATATCTTAAAAACAATCAATCCTCTCTTACTCCAAGCTCGAGTAACAACACAGCTTTCCATGATCGATTCAACAAGAATTTTGGTGAATGCAAAAAAACGCTTTGCAGAGAAACTCTTTGCAGAAAGCCTTGGTATATTTTCTGCTGGCATTGCACACAACTTCAATAATTTGCTTGGCGCTGTGCTTGGAAATGTCGAACTTTTAAAGTTGATCGGACCAAACACCCCTGAAACTTTTCGCGCGTTAGATCTGATTCAAAAGGCTGCCACAAGCGGGGTTCATCTTACGAGAAATCTTCTTCGTTTAGTTGATGTTGAAGAGGATGATACCTGCTCAAATATACATGAGATCGTTCATTCTGCGATCGCTCTTATTCAAGCTGCTTGTGGCTTAAGGATCGCGTTTTCTACAAAGATTCCGGCAACCCTCCCCCCACTCTACATCTCTCCTAAAAATCTCTCGATTGTCCTTCTTGAACTCTTAAGAAATGCCGTAGAATCTATTAAACAAGAGGGGAAAATTACTATTGAAGCAGAGACAAAAAATGATGAAACGGGGAAACCCTACGTATCCCTTTTCGTTAAAGATTCGGGATGTGGCATCCCCCCAGAGCTTATTGATCGCATCTCCGTGCCATTTTGTCTCAGTAAAGGATTTCATGCCGATATTGGGCTTTCCTTTAACGGTGAAGGATTTGGCTTATCAACTGCCTACAACATCGTCCATGAAATTAACGGTACTCTCCGAGTTCTCTCTTCAAATGGAGCAGGAACAACTTTGGAAGTAAAACTTCCCGCAGCGCTTTCTCCCTTTCCCAACTAGAGTGGTTCTTTGACTCAGTTCCCTGCTACACCTATACTCCAAAGGTACGTGGTGGTACTGAGGGACAAGTCGCTCTAGTTCCAGAAAATTTATCAAACTGAGATAAACGAGTAGATGTATTTACCCGAGCGATGTAGCCATGTCCAAATGCTTTGGGCATGGACATCTCGCTTGGTCGAGATCTAAGCCACAACCTTGTGGGTGATGAGCTTAGTGGTTTTGAATTTGGTTTGGCTGCTGCGGATGCGGCCAAAGGATTTTGAGAGAGAAGGACGGTGAAATTGTGAGGTTGATAACGAGGTTCATGCTCTGTGTTCTGTGCTTGGCTCCAGGGTGCGTCTACATTCCCGTCACCGTTGAAGCTGACGCAGCGATCGAGGCACCCCTAGCTTCAAACAACAGTTTGGCTCCCGCGCAAGACTCTTGCAATCGCGAGGAGTTGCAAGTTCAGCTGGCCGCATTTGAGCAACGGCTACAAGAATCCATTGATGCCATTAGTGAGACAGTGAATGTAAACGGTGGCAACGAAGGGAACGAAGCGGCACTTGAAGTTCTTCTGGCTCTGGAAGAGTCGTCACTGACGATTTCAGATAGTCTCGTCGAGCTGGCCAATGCTCAGGCTGAGGGACAAACGGAGTTGTCGTTGGCGATCGAAGGTCTCTTTGAGCAGTTGGAAACGCTCACCTTTCAGTTTGAGAGCTTGCAGGCGGTGGCAATAGGACTACTTCCACCGCCAGATTCAGATAAAGATGGACTTCCAGATGAGGACGACACTTGTCCGGACATGCCAGGCTTTGAGCCAGTTCTTCAAGGCTGTCCCGATGACGGCCTCGACGGGCTCCAGATCGAATCTGTTTCGGTCGATCGCGAAACAGTCGAAATCCTACTGGATTTTAGCGCTGTTCAAGGAGTCGTTGCTACTGAACCTGCTGAAGTCGGCGTTTTGATCGATGGCTTCGAGCTAGACGAAGCAGATTCAGCTGAAGATCTTCAGTATGGAGAGACCTTTATTGAGATCGACGGACTTAGCGTCGTAATAATTGTCACTCGCGAGCGCTACGAAGATGACCTCAAGTACGAAGCCGTAGTCGAAGTTTTTGCGGTTTTTATATCCAGCGATGTCGTACACGCTGGAATCAATGGTCTGGATCCCAGTGGGTCTTGGCCGCTCCCCCCCTCCCCTTGATCTCATCTCTAATTCCGCACCAGGGCGCCGCAATGGCGCCCTGCTTTTTTATCCTATTTTTTGCTCTATTTTCTTGCTTTCTGCTTTGCTTTAACTAGGCAACAGCAATTTACTCATCAGAGCATTAGTGGCTTTGCTTCTTTTCTACCGGACGTTTCGAGATGCGGTACTTTCTTGGTTCGAATTCACCGGAAACTAAAAACACCACGTCAGCAATAGCGGTCATCCCTTCAGCGAAATAGCGGACAGCAACTTTTTGGCCCCGGTGGAATTTTGTCTTTGCTATCTTTTTTTTATCTTCTTGATAGAGCGTTTGGTTATCTAAATAAAATGTTTTTCGTGGTAACCGAGAATCAATGGGAACAACCATCAGTATTTTCTGATCGGTATCAATGACATGAATAAATCCGAAATAAATCCCCACCGTAGTTTCCTGAACTGCCGGCGGCGGAGGAATTGCGTGCGAAAGAGGTGGGATGAAAACCGCTTGGAGCAAGAGAAGCAAACAGCTCTTAATCAATTTTGTCATGATGTTTAGGATCGGTCCACTTGCGTTGGACCTCTGGCTCCTTCAAATTGTAACGCTTCAGGAGCGGCCAGCCCACAAAAATGAGCAAGCAACCAACAACAACTACTACCAAAACTGTAATGACACCGTCGTTCAAATGTATCGGCTCCTTTTGCAGAGTATGACACTACATGGTTTTTAGATGACCTTGTTTGGCACTATACAAATTACCAGAGGTATCCTCTCTGGCTAGAGAGATCTAATCTATTTTCTTACTTACTATAGTCCTAACACGATCATTTGATTAGAGTAAGTCTCGGTCTTAAGTAGGTGACGTTGTACCCTACCTTATCCCTGAGTGCCTCCCTGAGGCGAAGACTCACTTCATGAGGAAGCTGATGTTCATCAAGAGTGGCGGCTATATCCTTTAAGGACCTACAATCATCGATTAATCCACGACAGGAATCGCATTCCTTAAGGTGCCCTTCAAATCGCTCCTGGAGAGGAGCGATCATTTCTCCATCAATATAACAGCTAAGCAGTTCTTCAATATCGTTGCACGATACTGCGGCGGACTTTAAGAAAGGGATTTGTTCATCTTCCATAGCTTCTGCTTCTCGTTCTAATGGGTTTAAAACCGAGAATACAAACCCCAATCCAACCTCAATACTGCTAAAAACGTAGGCATCAAAATAATAATCTCGACACCTCTTTATTGATGCTTTGAACAAAAAAAAGATTCGGCTAACTTAAACTAACATAATTCAGAGTTATTTAGAGGCCTTAGGTGGCTTCAAACCGAACGGACCTATTATACAACAAATTTATATCCAACTCCATGCACCGTAATAAGGTGCCGCGGTTTATCTGGGATGGTCTCAACTTTTTGTCTTAGTTTGGCAATGAAGTTATCAACAGTTCGAGTTGTTGGATAATTATTATATCCCCACACATCATCAAGAAGCTGGTCTCTGGTAACCACAATATCAGGTCGCTCAGCAAAATAGCGAAGTAGCTCAAATTCTTTTGCCGATAGTTCTAGTTCGCTCTCTCCACGGCGAGCACGATAGGCACGAAAATCAACAAACACATCATCAAATGCAAGCTCTTCTTTTTTAATCTCCTCTTCTTTACCACTTCCGTTGAGCATATTTGTTCGTCGCAACAGAGCTTTTATCCGTGCAAAAAGCTCTCGCATCCCAAATGGTTTGGTAAGGTAATCATCTGCCCCAAGTTCAAGTCCCAATACTTTATCAATCTCACCACTTTTTGCAGTAAGCATGATAATCGGAGTTCCTCGCCCAACGCTGCGAATCTTTCGGCACACTTCAAGCCCATCAATACCGGGCATCATGACATCAAGAATCACAAGATCAGGTTGTTCTTCACAGTAGGCATCTAAACCAGAGATCCCATCTGGTCTCGAAATAACTTTATATCCTTCCAGCTGAAGATTTTCTTCCAAGCCTACTCGGACAAAGGACTCATCTTCTATGAGAAGGATTTTCACGTCACCGCCTGCGAATGGTTAAATGCAGAATATACCGAAGGATAAATAGACACGCGTCTTCTATCAGGATAGCGATAGAAATACCTCCAATCAACTATATTTCCATAATAGCCCGCATAACAACTGCTAACTTATCATGATTTTTACAAATTTTGTCTGATTATTACAGTAAAATTTTTTGTGCACATGGCACTAGTGGCAACATTCCCCCCAAAGGGTGTTCATTTTCTACAATGTAGTGGTTTTCTGACGATACAACATCTTGGAGGAGAGTTGCAGAAAATGTACAGTGAAGGAGTCGTTTTCCATCAACTCTGACCTTCTTCACGGTCAGGTATGATTTGAGTGTAAGATCGTTTCGGTGATTGACTATCCATGGCACCATTCATCGTTCCATTAGATTCCAAAACAGCTGAACTCGTTCAGATTTCAAAGACTCAGGCAACTGGGACAATTATTCCAACCCTTGCACTTGGAGAGGTGCTCCGAGTAGGTGTTAAATCAAACCTTTCAACGGGACAGGGAACCTTAGAGTTCGGATCCCTCCTTATAAATGCAAAGTTGCCGCCTGAGCTTCTTGCAGGTGATATCCTACTTGCAAAAGTTTCAGAGTCAGGAAAAAATCTCGTTTTAAAGATCCTCGAGATCAATCGTCCAGTTATTCCTGGAACCACCGCTCAGATCGTTCAAGAACTTGAGCATCTGCTAAAAGAAAGCTCCCCTGCTTTTCTTCGCTCATTAACCCCCACCTTCCTTCCTGGAACTGACGCAACGGGGACAAATAATTTATTGTCCTCGCTTACAAACTCCATAAAAGATCTTTCTCAGCTTTTAGAACCAAACGAAGTATTAAAGAGCTTTGTCTCACTTGAGCGCGGTGATACAACTCGTGCTTTAGAAGACTATATCACCTCATTAAAAACTTTCTTCGGAACCACTACCCCGTCTCCATCAGAAAGACTTGTAAACTCTCTATTTCTTAGATTATCGGAGATTCTTGGCCATCCCCAAGACGACTTTCAAGAGCAGAAAAAAACGGTAGCTTTCCTTGCCTCAACCTTAGAAAAGGAGCTCCTTTCAGAACGCAGCCTTGATACAAAAACACGATCTGTCCTTAACTCGATACTACGTGATCTCCAAAAATCATTACTGAACACTCAATCATATTTGCCTCTGTTAGAGAGTGCGCGTGAACAACTTTTTGAGCATTCACTCCTTCCAAAAACAGGAAATACAACGCTTGATTTGAAGAGTGCCGTTGTTCAACAAGCACTGACTCAACTCGAGCAAATGGCCCAGGCTCAAACAAAACTCCAACAATTAAATCCTCTTATGCAAGCACTTGGGGAACCAGCGTTTTTTTTGTTTCCTTTCCTCTTTCAAGGATTTCTTGCCCAAAGCGAAATCGCAGTTGATCCGAAAGCAAAAAAGAAAGACTCCCAGGAAAAGCAACAGAAAAAATCTAAAAAGCAACTCTCCTCAACTCCATTTACCCGCGTTCAGGTCAGCACACCATGTCCTCACCTGGGCACGGTAGAGGTAGATATCACTCACCGGGAAAGTGAAATCTATGTTCGCTTTACAGTCGCAGATGAAGAAGTTGGTAAGTTTATTCTAGAACATCTTGAATATCTCTTAGCTCTCCTGCGAAAATTGGGGTTTGAAAAAGCTGAACTCACCGCCTCTGTAGAGAAGACAAAAGATCTTCGTCCCCATTGGGTGATCGGCTTAGAGGCAAGTATCTCTACCGTTGCCTAAATACCCCATAATCGAGCCGTAAAAACTTTCAAATCCCTTTGCTCTTCGTAATCATCAAAAAGAGCAAAGGAAACCCATACTTAAGTTTCACCTTATCCGATGCCATTTGAAATATTTATTCTTGAAGACGATGATGACTTCTTTCACATTTTAAGCGTCAGGCTTAAAGCGTGGAGGCCAGAGCTCAACATTACCCGTGCGCGCACTATTGCTGAGGGAGAACGTATCCTTGAAGGAATGACAAAATCTCTTCTCCTTGCAATCGTTGATCAACATCTTCCAGATGGTCGAGGAACTGCTCTTCTCAACCACAATAAGTTACAAAACTGCGCCGTGCTTGCGGTGAGTGCCGACACGCTTCCTGAACTCCCTGGAGATACGTTGCGTGCAGGAGCACAACATTTTTTGGGAAAAAGACAGGTCACGGAACCCCTCTTTCAACCTCTCCTAGAAGCACTTATCGATCGAAAAAAGTTAGAAATGGATCTCGACCAGGCACGAGTAAGTGAAGCAAGGCTTGATGCAATTAAAGTCCTTCTTTCAACCCTTCGTCATGAGATGAATAATCCACTTGGAGCAGTTCTCGGGGGGATCTTCCTCCTGCGCACAGTTGGAACTCTCGACAAAAAACAGAAAGAAGCGATTGAACTGATCGAAGGAAGTAGTAACCGCATGAAAAATGTCATTGAAAAGCTCTGCGAAACAGCTGAGCTTGAAGAAGTCACGAAGGCAAATGAAAAGGTATTTCATGTACCTGGAGACAAACCGTGGGAGAGCTAAGAAAAAACCTTTCTTAGCCGTCAATAAAATTAGCGGTCAGTAATTGGCAGCATTCCCAAAAACTGAGAACGCTTTACTGCTCGATTAATCAGCCGTTGATTTGCCGCAGAAAGTCCTGTCATTCTTCGTGGAAGCACTCTCCCGCGTTCACTCATGAAACGACGAAGAAGCCGGGGATCTTTATAATCGATCACCAACTTTGGGTTTTCAACAAAAGGATCTACCTTCTTTTTTCGTCGTGTTACGACATCAAAAGGCTGTGCACGAAAAAATCCCGTTCGAAGAGCAGATTGCCCACGAGGATCGTCGTATCCTCCTCCTCCGCCACCACCGCCACCACTTTCTCCTTCTGGCGCATGAGGTGAAAAATGACGTCTCTCTCCACCTCTACCAGCACCACGATCGGCGCTTACTTTAATGACGCGGCCTTCCCAAGTAGAGCCATCAAACTGTTCAATCGCTTTTTGTGCTTCATCAGCGGTAGACATCTCAACAAATCCAAAACCACGAGATCGTCCACCCTCACCTTCGGTAACGACTTTTGCCGAAGTAACAACACCGACTTGCGAAAAGAACTCCTTGAGCTTCTCGTCATTAACGGAGAAACTAAAATTTCCAACGAAAACTTTCGACATACTCCCTTCTCTAAATTCGTTTACGCTGCAACTACTTAGGTAATGCAGCGGCCTCAATTATTGTAGACACTGGGGCAGGTAAACTATCCGTTTTCTCGGCATTTGGCAAGAAAGCGTAAGGAATCAAAAAAAGGTATTCCCGCAAACAGCAATGCAGAAAACTAAAGCCGCCAAACGATGAATTGCTCAACGGGCGACCGGGGTGAATTAATTAGAAGGCTTTATCATCGATTGAACACAGAGTTTCACAGGGCTTCACAGAGTTTGGGAAGGATTTAGTTAGATTTTTTTGCCAGGTTCCTACGGCCGAAGGCAAGCCAGGTTAACACCTTTCTAGCAAGCCCATTCTAGCCCAGAAAGGCTTTATAGCCTCTTTGAGACTGAAAATTTAAACGACACTCCTTCACTTTTGATTACCATAACTTTGAATGTGAAGGCTGATGCAGGACCTCAAGGACCGGCAGGTTCAACCGGGGCAACTGGCATGTCTGGATGTCAAAGAGTTACAAAAAGTAACGTCTGTTTCTCCACGTTAAATACGTTAACCGGGGTGGGGGCTTTGGTCGCCTGTCCAACTGGCAAGACCGCGATTTCTGGAGGCTATGAGATCGTTTCAGGCGCAAAACCAGTATATCTCAAACGTAACCAGCACATCACAAGTAACAACGTAAGCAATTGGGAACTCTCCCCGAGCTGCATTCAAGGGGCTGGACAATGTGCAAACCTATGTTTCGATGCAGAAGCATTATGCTGTTACGTTCAGCCGTAATGCATACCAAGAGTGAGGTTGAAGATCGATCCTACCGCAACAAGCTCAAACGCTCTTGAAGCATCTCGGGATTTGTCTCGTAACTTTTTAGTGTTTGCTGCAATGCGGTTGGATTGAGATCCAAATGCTGAGCAACCCAGGCGAAGCTAAAGACTCGCGTTGGTTGCAATGCACCAAAGAGCCATTGTCTGGCACTTCGCACCACATGCCGATCGCATTGTGCAGAACCAAATGCATCACAAATTGCTCGTGCAAGCACTGCCGCTAATAAGTTTCGCTCTGGCTTGATGCGAAAACTTACTGAGCTCTCATCCTCGTCTGCGTTTCCCGCGTGAACTTTAGATACCGACATAGCCCCGTCCTTCCTCTTGTCGCCGTTCTCGTTGTTCGTACAAAAAAAAGTCCCGGTTAACTAGAAGCTCACCATAAATTCGATGTTAACTTATTCTAGCCGACCGAGCTTGATATAAAGCCTAACAAAAAGCGTATATTCATTAGTTACTTTAAGTAACTTTTCGTTTAAGTGCTTTAAAGTTGTATAGATCGGGAATGAGAAAGTCAAGAGAATTTTGCATTTTCACCATTATTTTCTCAAAGACAGTTGTCAAAAGTTTTGGGGAGAGTAGTTTTGGAATGAAAAATCTAATTTTCTCCCTAAGGAAAAGCTCTCAAACCTTTTAAATTCTCAAACTATGGCAAACAAAACTCTTTATAAAATAACGCTGATAATGCTTATCTTCCTAACCATTTCATTGATTAATGTCGCTTATCAACACCATCTCTGGCGCGAGTTTTGGGTTAGTGAATTTGCCTTAGTGGTAAGTGCACTTGTTGCTTGCTACCTACTTCGAAGAAAAGAGCTTTAATTTTCTGCCTAAGAAAAACGAGGAGAACGTTTCTCCTTAGCCGCTTGAATCCCTTCCTTAAATTCAGCACCTGCATAATCAAGCGCCTGACATGAGGCCTCTCGGCGAAGACAATCTTCAAGCGCAAGCTGAGAACTTAACTGAAGTGATTTCTTCAACTCGCGCACCGCTTGCGGTCCGGCAGTTGCAATAGTGCGCGCAACTTCAGAAACACAAGTTTCAAACTCCCCATCACTCACTACTTGGTTTACAAGTCCGATCTGCTTTGCCTCCTCCGCAGTAATTATTTTTCCACAATAAAGAAGTTCTGCAGCTTTTGCGGGACCAACAAGTCGGGGGATAAAATAGGTTGCTCCCATCCCAGGATGAAGTCCGAGGTGAACGAAATTTAAACCAAGTTTGGCACTCTGCGTGGCAATACGCAGATCGCACGCGCACGCAAGACACAGTCCAGCGCCGATCGCATGCCCATTGAGAGCAGCAATTACTGGAACTTCAAGTGTACGAATGGAGAGAAATTGATCGTAGAACAATTCCATCAAGCGCTTATTTTCTGGAGGAGTGATCTTTATTTTTTCAAAGAGCATGTCGAGGTCTCCTCCTCCAGAGAATGCCTTTCCCGCGCCACGAAGGATAACGACACGAATGGATTTATCCTCCCGAAGTAAGGTTACTTGAGCCACAAATTCTTCGGCCATCCTTGTGCTCATGGCGTTTCGTTTTTCAGCATCGTTAAGAACGAGAGTCGCTATTTCGTTTGTCTTTTTTATTTCAATCAGTGTGCTGCTCATCTGATTTAATTTCCTAGTGTGTTTGTATTGTTGTCGTAAATATTACTTAACGTAATGATTACATTAAGTAATATTTACCTCTTTCGAGATTTTTTTTATATGCTATATTCATCGCATTCGCAGCGAAATGATTCCCTCTTTCGTCGCTGCTTAGGGACAATAGCTTGGAGATAACATAGATGAACACAAGTAAAAACACTCTTCAGAGCGAACCTATTCAGGATATCGCCTCAGCTTTTAAGTCTCACTCTCTTGCACCAGTACAACGCCGTACCCTAGAGTTTCTTAGGAGTTTCATAGCGGACAACGGTTTTGCTCCAACATTAAAAGATATCTCTAATTCTATCGGAGTACGCTCTCCTTCTACCGCTCACTTTCACCTCAGTCGGTTAGAAGATAAGGGGTTTATCAAACGGGGAGTTGATGGAGCTATTGAATTAGTTGAACGAGACGAATTTGTTGCCAGTCAGAGCCCATGCGCTGTACCACTTGTTGGTGTTATCGCTGCTGGATCCCCTATTGAAGCAATTGAAGATACAAGCGTCACAGTAGATGTTCCTCCTCAGTTTTTTGATAGCCGTGGGGAGATATACTGTCTCCAGGTTTCAGGAAGCTCGATGGTTGATGCTCATATTATGGATGGGGATGTAGTAATTATTAAAAAGCAGGACACTGCCGATGATGGGCAGATTGTTGTTGCTCTTTTAGAAGATGGATCTGCAACTTTAAAAACTTTTAGACGATTAAAAGGAGGAAAGATCTTATTAATGCCTCATAATCCACTTCATAAACCTCTCACCGTTGATAAGGTGACGATCCAAGGACGGATGATCGGCTTGATGAGAGAGCTCTAAATATTATTAATTGTTAGATTTAAATAAACCCAAATACATAAGGTACTGTATGAATAAACCGACGCCTAATACTTCACAACAATCTCAAGACAAGGTCACAGCGATCCGTCCGATTAACACAGAACGTGATCAAGCTCTCCGTACTGCTCTTTCCACACTAGAAAAGAATTACGGAAAAGGCGCGATTATGCGGCTTGACGAGGGCGTGGCGCCAGAACCTATTGAAACTATCTCCACCGGAAGTCTCAGTCTTGATATTGCACTCGGTATCGGTGGAATTCCCCGTGGTCGAGTGATCGAGATCTACGGACCGGAATCATCAGGAAAAACGACACTCACCCTACACATGGCGGCTGAAGCACAAAAAACCGGTGGTACCGTTGTTTTTATCGATGCAGAGCACGCCCTGGATCTTAGTTACGCACAGCGTCTTGGGGTTGATACCCATAAACTTCTCATTAGCCAGCCAGACTCTGGGGAACAGGCGCTGGAGATCGCTGAGACTCTTGTCCGCTCTAACGCAGTTGATCTTGTCGTCATTGATTCTGTCGCTGCACTGGTACCCCAAGCTGAGCTTGATGGGAATATGGGCGATTCTCTTCCCGGCTTACAAGCGCGGTTAATGAGTCAAGCGCTCCGCAAGCTGACATCTGCTGTTTCAAAAACAAGAACCACGGTTGTTTTTATTAACCAGATTCGAATGAAAATCGGGGTAATGTTTGGTTCTCCAGAAACCACAACCGGTGGAAATGCCCTCAAATTTTACTCTTCAATCCGACTGGATATCCGTCGAATTGGTGCGGTGAAGGAGGGTGAGGATATTATCGGTAATCGAACGAAGGTCAAAGTTGTAAAGAATAAGGTTGCTCCTCCATTTCGTGAAGTTGAATTTGATATTCTTTACAATGAGGGAATTAGTCAAACAGGCGAACTTGTTGACCTTGGCGTTGAACACGGGATTATTGATAAGGCTGGAGCCTGGTTTGCTTTTCGAGGAGAACGGGTAGGGCAAGGTCGAGAAAACGCAAAACAATTCCTCAAAGAAAATCAAGCAATGAAAGAGGAGATAAAGCAGTTAATCCTCAGTAGTGTAGGAATTACGGCAGGAACCGGATCTCGAGGAAACACAAAAACCGTCACAGAGGAAAAGAAGGAGGAAAAACCCGTAGCTTCACTTCCGCCCAAAGAAAAAATTGCCGTAGCAAAGTCTGCTGAGCAGTAATCACTGGATCGAGCACGCTCAGGCTCTCTGTTGCCAAGAGCCTGAGCGCGCGAGCTTCAAACGACAAGGCTCTCGGTCTTTTTTTTCACTAACAAGAGGCAAGATGATAAGCGAGGGAGCAACTTAGCTCGTTTGTTCTTTCTTGTCCTTCTTTTGTGAGGTCTTCTGCGGCTCCTCTAGTTTTGGTGCTTCTTTTTTTACGAAGAGATCTTTTCTTTCTGTGCGAAACTTCTTTGCACCAAACTCAGAAACCTCATACACCCACCCTTCAAACTTCTCATCGATCTTCTTAGCATTTTCTGCAGAGGAGATCTCTGGAAGAGGTTTGGCTGGAAGCGAAGAGGCGCTTGATGAAAGCTGCGAACTTGACGAAGCAGTAGCTGCTTGTTTTTCTTTCTCAGCTTTTTCCCGCTCCTCTTTTTCTTTTGCGGCTTGCTCTGCTTTTACCTTAATTTCATTGGCAAGCTGTGTATCAAAAGAAACATCGAGTTTAATATATTGTTTATCTTCTTTTGAGGCGCTTAAGATCGTATAAACCTCTCCATTTAAGGTTCGATAAATTGTTTTCTTATCAAATACGAGATCCTTAACCTCACTCCCTTCTCCCTTAAAAACATTCTCCATCCGCAGATTTTCTAATCCGGCCCGGATCTGTCCTAAGGCTGCTTCATCAAGAGATTCTCCCGGTTGAAGAGGGGTTGCCGAGAGAAACTTCGGGGTTTGATTACTTTCATCCGAAGATTCGTCTCGGTTCAATTGAAACTGCACCTCCTCTCCACTGCCTGAAACACCTATTTGGGTAATATCAAAAACTTTTGATGCCAGCACATTTGTTAGATCTTTTTGTAGCCAATCAGTGGGTGCCGCTACAATAGTAATGGGTTCTCCAACAAGATATACCTCCGATTGATCTGCGCGTCGTACATACTGCCCGGAAGGAAATGACAATCCCTCTCCACGCTCTACTTTTCGTGATTCGCCAAGAAACAACCCCACAACATCTTTGCCCTCTTTATCTCGCAACGTAACCCGCGCACGACCTTCCTTGATTTTGGCTTCAGTAACTCCAAGAGCATCAAAGTCCTTTTCTGCTGCTCCAATTCGCTGGGAGACTTCAAGACTGAGAAGCTTCAGGAGCAGTGAACGCACCTTTCCATCTGCTGCGTGATAGTTCGCATGATCAACTACCTCCCATGAGCTCTCTCCTTGGCGTAAATCTACCATGGACTCACCTTGCTCAAGCTTCAATCCCTTTACGACACTTGGGTCAATGCCCTCAAAAAGCAAGAAACTCCGCCGTTCTGCACCTTTCTGAGATGAGGGTTCAAGCGTAAAAAACAACCCCCCAAGAACCACACAGATCAGAGTCAACAATATTAAGTTTTTTTGGTTCATCAGTTTCCCTTACGTTTTTTGCTTCTTACTTGATGCCAGAGCAGGGTTCCAAGCACGAGTAAAATAGGAAGAGCAAAGGTGTTGAGAAAGAAAAGTCTTGTTCCGAGACTCTCTTTATCTTCACGTAGGTTTCTTCGCACCTCACTGAGTCGTTTTTGAATGCTCTGTCGGTCTTCACGAAGTTTACGTACTTCTTCCACCGCCTCCTTTGAGAGTGCAGTTTTTGCAGCCTCTCCACCCTCTCCCTGAATCTGACTAAGCCGTTGATTGGCATCATTAAGTTTTGCTTGCCAAATCATCTCTTCTTGCTGCCATTTTTCTTGAGCACGAAGTTCTATCTCTTGTACTTTTACAAATGGCCGCGAATATGTTCCGCGAGAACGAATGCTAATCAAATCATCAGAACCACCGAGATTTTCAACTGTATTCAAAAGAAACACCAAGTTATCATTGATTAAACTCACCAATCGCCTCCCAAAAATTCGCTGAGAAGCAACAGAGAACCGATCTCCAAGAAAATCCACATCAGCAATCACCACCAGATGAGAATTCCCTTCACTCTCTGTGCGATGCTTCGCATTTGATGAAGGAGCAGGGGACTGCATCTCACTCTGTGCGTTCTCCTCCGTGCTCTTTGCTTCCGCACTTGGCGCACCTCCAGGGAAGGCCGTTTTAAACTTTCCTTGAAGACTCACTGCAAGATTTTGTTTTGAACCTCCTCTGATATAATTTCTTAGAAGCGTCCCCGGATCTCCTCCTCCAAACCGATAATTATCCTCGTTTACAAGCATCGCCTCTTCGGAACTTGAAAGTAATACCTCTGAAAGGATCCCATCTTTTTGCTTCACCTCAAGAGCTCCTGCCCATGGGAGAAGCACATTTTCAAGCGCACTTGTTCCAATATTAGAGGTATTCATATTTGGCTTTCGAAGCGAGAGCCATACCACGTAATCGGTAGGAGGTGCTCCCGGACCTGAATTTACCTTGGTGCTTGAGCGCGTATCTCCAACTACTTTTTTCTCCACCATTTCAACTCCCCACTTTGAAAGTAGTTTATTCAGCGTTGAGCTTTTTTCTGCCATCATCGCCTGGGCGGGGTTTGTTGGATCTTGCGGTGGTTGATCGAGTTGACAGTATGGATCTACTGCAACAAAAAGCGACTTGCCGCTTAGCACATACTGATCGATCGCATACAGGGTGCTCTCTTTTAGATCTTTAGGATGAATCACCATCAAAAGATCAACATCGTTGGGAATCTCAGTAACTGTTGGCACAAGGTGCTTTACTTCGTAAAAATCTTGCAGTTGAGAGAGAAACACCCAAGGGTCATTTTCCTCTCCTTGTCCTTCAAGTTGTTGAAAAGGGTTTTTTGGCTCTCCTTTTATTGGCAATGAGGTGAGAATGCCCACAACAGATTTTTTTGCTTTCATCAGCGAGTAAATGAGTTTGGTAATGTCGTACTCAAGAAATTCTTGCCGTTGCATATTAAAGATGGGGATCGCCCCTTCCTGACCCCGACCATTGACGCCGACTAATCCAAAATAAAGATTTCTGCCGAGCTGATCCGGAATTGGGCTGAGTCCATATTTCTCTGCCCATTCCTGCTCCTCGGTATCAGGTCGTGGGTCATAGATCTCTACAGAGAGTTTTCCTCCGCTATGGCGTTGATATTCATTTAAAAAATCACGAACCCGTGCCGCATAGAGTTTGAGAGAAGCGTAAGGCGCCGCATCAGTTCGACTAAAATAATAACGGAGAGTAATCGGATCTTCGATGCTTTCAAGAATGTTCTTTGAACCCTCCGAGAGGCTGTAGAGTCCCTCTTCTGTAAGATCTACATAAGCCGATCGAAAGACGACACTGCTGAGTGCATTGATAAAAAGAAGGATCCCTCCAAGAACAAGGATCCCAGTAGCTGAGAGTAATGTCTTATTCACCTCTTCCTCCGTTGGACACTAAACTGCGTCGAGTTAATTAAGAAACTATTTGGGGCACTCTTCTTCATTGACGTGAAACACTAATTGGCCTTTCCCCGATCGAGAATGATAGTTCCCGCGGTAAGGCTAAAAAACATAACCGATAGAAAATAAACGAGATCCCGAAAATCCACGACTCCTCGTTGAATTGCCTCAAAATGGTGCGGAAAGCTTAAGTTAGAGATCTGCTCAACCACTCCTGCTGGAAGCACTCCCAAGAGTGCCGCTGTTACCGGTTCAAATCCCAAAAGAATTAAAACTAAACAGATCGCTGTAGTGATGACAAAACTAATCACCTGATTGTTTGTCGAAGCAGAGATACAACATCCAATGGCAAGATAAGTTCCCGCCATAAGAAAGCTTCCTAAATAACTTGCTGCAATCACCCCCATATCTGGTTGTCCAAGATATGAGACCGTAGCTACGATTGGAAACGTAAATAACAGTGCTAATCCTACGAGGAGCCAAGCCGCAATAAATTTCCCCGCCATTGCTTCAAAAAGACTCACGGGAAGCGTAAACAACAACTCAATGGTTCCCGTTTTCTTCTCTTCAGACCACAGACGCATCGAAATTGCGGGCACAATAAAAAGATACAACCAGGGATGCCAAACAAAAAACGATCGGAGATCTGCTTGTCCCTGTTCGTAGAATCCTCCCAGTTTAAAGGTAAAAAAGCCTGTGAGGAGAAGGTAGATCACAATAAAAATAAGCGCCAACGGACTAGAAAAGTACGCCTTAAATTCGCGCTTCATTACCGCAAGAAAAATCTTCATTTACTCCTCCCTATCATCAATCCAAATCGCCACACTACTTACCGAGCAACCTCCTCCTTACTGAGTAATTTGTCGAAAGACCTCTTCCATCACCCCTGTTTCAAGTTGCAGATCCTGAAAGGACCAATTTTTCATCTCTGCTTCTTTAATTAATGGGGAAAGTATCTGTCGACCAGGAGCGGGATAGAGCGTATAGCTATTTCCCCCAGTAGGAAGTGTTGCAACCTCAACTTCTTTTACCCCAGAGAGTTTCTTCAACTCTTCTGAACCTACCTTCACCCCCTCACCAAAATGAACTGTCACCGCACCGTGCTTCTTAGAACACTTGCGAAATGCCTCCGGTGTATCATCAAAGACGATTTTTCCGCGGGCAACAATAATGACGCGATTACAGACCGCTTCTACCTCCTCAAGAATATGGGTAGAAAGAAGTATGCACTTCTCTTTTGCCATACGATTGATCAACTCTCGTACCTCATGCTTTTGATTTGGATCAAGTCCATCGGTAGGCTCATCAAGAATCAGAATCTGCGGATCATGAATTAATGCTTGAGCTAATCCTACACGGCGTTTAAAACCTTTGGAGAGGGTTTCAATGCGCTGTCTTGTCACCCCTTGCAGACTTGTCATGTTCACCACACGCTCTATCGCACTCTTTCGGAGCGAACCTTCTATGCCGCGAACTTCAGCGATAAATTCCAAAAAACCAACAACGGTCATCTCACCATAGAGCGGAGCATTTTCTGGAAGATACCCGATTTGCGAACGAACCTCTCTTGGCTGAGTAAGAATATCAAAACCATTTATTTTTGCTGTCCCCGTACTTGGCGTAAGAAAACAGGTGAGCATCTTCATCGTTGTTGATTTGCCAGCTCCATTTGGGCCGAGAAATCCAAGAACATCTCCTCGTTGTGCTTTAAAGTTGACGCCATCCACCGCTTTGAGGTCCCCAAATGAGCGCCCCAAGTTGCTCGTCTCAATCATCATAGATTTTGTATTACCTTCTGATTTCCACTTTGATTCCAGTCGAAAATCTCCAACTACTACTACACGGCCTGGACTATTGACGTAGAAGCAACGAAATAATTGTGTGCTTTCTTCGCTTGAGTCAATACATAAACATCATTTGCATTTACCTACACAGCAAAGGTCAATAATCATCTTTTTCCTCTTCTGATAAAAACCGTGTAAAGTATTGACAAATTGGTAGTGTCTGCTACCCATAAGGGCCTGCATTTCTCACTCAAATTTTGCTTCGCATAAACGATGCAGGCTGCGTAGTTGATATAGGGATTAAGAGCAAAAATGGCACAAGAACACGGATTAAAACTTAAAGTCGGGCTTGCTGAGATGTTAAAGGGCGGCGTTATTATGGACGTCGTTAATCCTGAACAGGCACTCATTGCAGAGGAAGCTGGAGCGGCGGCAGTCATGGCGCTTGAGCGGGTCCCTGCAGACATCAGACGTGAGGGTGGTGTTGCCCGGATGGCTTCAATCGATACGATTGAGAGTATCATGAAGGCGGTGAGTATCCCCGTGATGGCAAAGGTGAGAATTGGCCACTTTGTAGAGGCACAGATCTTAGAGCAGCTCGGAGTTGACTTTATTGATGAGAGCGAAGTACTCACCCCCGCAGATGAAAAATATCATATCCACAAGTTTGATTTCACCGTACCTTTTGTTTGTGGTGCAAGAAACCTTGGCGAGGCTCTTCGACGAATTAGCGAGGGTGCGGCAATGATTCGAACAAAAGGAGAGGCTGGAACGGGAAATATTATCGAAGCGGTTCGCCATATGCGCACAATTGTTTCAGAGATGAAACGTCTTACAACACTTAGTGAGGAAGAGCTTGTCAATACCGCAAAAGAACTTGGAGCTTCTTACGAGTTAGTTAAAAATATCTCACAAAACGGCAAGCTCCCAGTTCCAAATTTTGCTGCCGGTGGCATTGCAACCCCTGCAGACGCTGCATTAATGATGCAACTTGGGGCTGAAAGCGTTTTTGTCGGCTCGGGAATATTTAAATCCGAAGACCCCGCTCAAAGAGCACGAGCAATCGTTAAGGCGACAACTCATTACAATGAGCCTGGAGCCCTCTTAGAGATCTCACGAGGACTTCGTTCTGCAATGCCAGGCCTTGAGATTCAAACTCTCAAAGCTGAGGAACGTCTTCAAGAGCGCGGCTGGTAACCTAAAGAAGAGATGAAAGTAGGAATTCTTGCGTTACAAGGCGACTTCGAAGCACATCATCGCAAGCTTCTTGAGCTTGAGGTTACTCCGTTCTATATAAAACACCCATATCAAGTCAGTGCGGTTTCTGCATTGATTCTCCCCGGAGGTGAATCAACTACAATGCTTCGTCTCCTTACCGCGGAGTTTAAGCAGACACTCGTCGATGCAATCCGCTCAGGCCTTCCGGTCCTTGCCACCTGCGCAGGGTGCATCCTCCTTGCTTCTGGTGTTTCCCATCCACGTCAGGAATCGCTTTCACTCCTTGATATTGATGTAACGAGGAATGCTTATGGAAGGCAACGTGAGTCATTTATCGAGCGTGCCCTGAGCTGGACTAAGATCGGTGCAGATCTTGTTCGGGAATTAACGATGGAAAAGCAGGAATCTTCACTTGAGGGTACTTTTATTCGTGCTCCACAGATCACAAGAACTGGCTCGGCTGTGGAAGTTCTTATCGAATATCGAAATTCTCCAGTCCTTGTTCGACAGAGAAATATTCTTGCTTGCACGTTTCATCCGGAATTAAGCGACACCTCTTCAACAATTCATAAGATGTTAACCAAGCTTTCCTAGTTTTCTGTGCGCGCTTTAAGTAAACTTCACCGTGCACTTTCTTATCTACTTGCTCTCCTTGGACTTAGTTGCGCTCTTCCTTCTTCTCCCTCAACCCCGATCGATGTGCTTCCCGTAGTGTGGTTTCGAACCTCCAACACCTCTCCAAAAGGAGTGATTCTTACCCTCCACGGCTTAAACAATAAGCCCCAAGTGATGAGCTCTTTTTGTCAATTCTTCCAAGCGGAAGGTTTTCACGTACTTCAGGTATCACTTTCAGGACATGAACATAAAAATTTAGATGTCACTGAAGAACATTGGCTACAAGACATTGCCAACGCCGTTTCTGAGGCACAAAGGCAGTATCCAAACCTCCCCTTCTACAATATAAGCTATTCGCTTGGCTCGCTCGTAACTACCGCATACCTTGATCATCAACAGAAAAGTCCTTTCAAAAAAATGATCTTTCTCGCACCTGCGATCCGACCAAACGTGGCAACAAGTCTCATCCGTCTCCTTTCTCCCCTTCGAGTATTTGGTTTCTCCTTACCAAGCTTTGCTCCAAGCTCATACCGAGCACATCGAAGCACACCCCTTGCTTTCTACAATTCTCTTTTTATCCTCGTTGATCAGGTTCAAACTCTACAAAACCCGATCACTCTTAACGAGGTCCCAACAAAGATCGTAATTGCAAAAAATGATGAACTTGTAAGCACCAGATCTTTAAGAACGTGGGTAGAGAAAAACGCTCTCTTTCGTTGGCAGGTAGAAATTATTAAGCCGCAGCCAACGTCCCGGCTCAGTTATCGTCATCTCATTATTGATAAGCAAACTCTTGGAGAAAAAGAATGGGATCGGCTGACGAAAGAGATCTCTGATTTTTTCAAAGAACCGTCTTCTCAAGACAACCTCCCTACTGAACCGTCTTCAGGGCATCTTCAAAAATCCCCAATAACTCCGAAACATCTTTCTCACTAAAGGTAAGCGAAGGTCGTAACCGCAAACTATTGACACCACAAGGAAGAACGATCGCTCCGAGATCGAGAATTGTCTTTATTAACTGCCCACGTTTCTCAACGGTGGAGACATCAACGGCACACATCAACCCTTTGCCGCGAGCGTTTGTAAGCAGTGCTGGATACCGTGCTGCTAACTTTGAAATCCCCTCAAGAAGTATCCCCCCGATACGAGAAGCGTTCTCGACAAGATTTTCTTCTTTTATAATTTGTAGATACTGTCTTGCCCGAACCATATCGACAAGATTTCCACCCCACGTAGAGTTAATGCGCGACTTCTCTTGAAAGACATGATCTTTGACCTGATCAATGCGATCGCCAACCATAATTCCGCACACCTGCATCTTTTTCCCGAAAGAAACTATATCCGGCACGATCCCATAGTGCTGATACGCCCACATCTTGCCGGTCAACCCGACACCCGTTTGAATTTCATCATAGATGAGCATAATATCGTTTTCATCAGCAAGCGTGCGTAGAGCTTTGTGAAATTCAGGACGAAAATGATTATCTCCTCCTTCGCCTTGAATTGGCTCAATAATCAATGCTGCGATATCATCTCCATATTGGGCGATTGCTGACTTAATTTGAGCGATACTTTCTGCTTCGGCTTTTATTACCATTTCTAAGTTTGCACCTTGGAGGGGAAAGGTTGTCTTTGGATTTTTAATCCTTGGCCAATTAAACTTTGGAAAAAACTTTGTTTTTCGAGGATCAACCGTGTTTGTCAGACTAAGACTATATCCGGAGCGTCCATGAAACGATTGTTCAAAGTGGATCACCTTTGATCCTACCTCACCAGAGACACCTCGTTTTTGATTGAGTCGAACTTTCCAATCAAACGCCGTTTTTAATGCATTCTCAACCGCAAGAGTTCCACCTTCTACAAAAAAGAGTCGCTTTAATTCCTTTGGAACACCTACCTCAACAAATGTTTCTACGAACTCACCCATCTCCACCGTATAGACATCGGAGTTTGAGGGTTTAATTCGTGCAGCTCGAAGAAGTTTTTGTTCAAACTCCTTATCAAACATCTTTGGATGGTTGTATCCGAGGGGGTTGCTTGCGATAAAACTAAAACAATCAAGAAGAAAACGGTCATGCTCAGCGTCATAGAGGTGGTTTCCGATACTGCGTTCGAGATCGAAAACAAAGGGTAAGATATCTGTCAGGAGGTGCTGAGAGAGAAATTCTGTTACGTTTGTTGCGGTAATAGTGCTCATAAATGGTCGTCTATTTTTTTGTTATTGCAGATATCTAACCTTTCAAAGATTGAAAATGCTAGTGCAATTCACAATTGCAACTTTCACCCCCTACCAAATAGGGCTTCTTTGATATATTACGGCGCTTAGTTAGTCTAACGTAACATCTTCATTTAAAAACATGATAAAAGAAGTATTAAAATCTCTAGGTCTCAGCGAAGTAAATGCCGGAACTTATTCAGGAGTATGGTCTTCTCAGGGAAGTGAGTTTTTAGCCAACTCCTCCCCAATTGATAAAAGTCCACTAGGTCGGGTCTCCCTTACCACCGACACAGAATATGAAACGGCAGTAAGTGCTGCCAACGAGAATTTTACTCGTTGGCGAATGGTACCTGCGCCTGTTCGTGGCGAAGTTATCCGCGAGCTTGCAAACCAATTTCGTAAGTACAAAGAACCTCTTGCAAAATTAATTACCGTAGAGATGGGAAAGATTCTTCCTGAAGCGGAAGGAGAGATCCAGGAGGTCATTGATATCGCTGATTTTTGTGTCGGACTTTCTCGCCAACTCTATGGAAAAACGATGCATTCCGAGCGACCGAAGCACCGCATGTATGAACACTGGCATCCTCTAGGAAATGTTGGTGTGATCACCGCATTTAACTTTCCTGCTGCGGTATGGGCCTGGAATGCGATGGTCGCAGCCGTCTGTGGAAATTCAGTTGTTTGGAAACCTTCTGAACTTACTCCCTTAACAGCGATTGCAGTAACAAAAGTCTGTGAAGAAATAACTCGAAAACATGGCGTTCCCGCACTCTTTACGCTTGTTACAGGCCGCGGTGCCGATCTTGGGAAGAAACTTGCCGCCGATTCCCGCTTTCCTTTAATAAGCGCAACCGGTTCTTGTGCGATGGGGCGAAGCGTTGGAGAAGTGGTTTCAAAAAGACTCGGCAGAACCCTTCTTGAGCTTGGTGGAAATAACGCAATTGTCGTTCTTAAAGATGCAAATCTCGATCTTGCGGTGCGTGGGGTTCTCTTTGGGGCCGTAGGAACTGCTGGTCAACGTTGTACGACGACTCGTCGAATTCTCATTGAAAAGGAGATCGAAGAGAGCTTTACGAAACGCTTAATCGCCTCTTACAAACAGGTGCGGATTGGAAATCCCCTAGAGAAAGGAGTCCTCATGGGTCCACTCGTAAGCGAAAAAGCGGTTGTTGCCTATCAAGAAGCGATCAAACGAGTATCTAAAGAAGGTGGGAGCATTCTCTGTGGAGGAGAGGTGCTTAAGGATTCTCCCTCGCCCCTCTATGTGCAGCCAACAATTGTTCGTGCTCACGCAAAGATGGCACTCGTAAAAGAAGAAACTTTCGCCCCTATTCTCTATATCATTCCTGTAGACAGTCTTGATGAGGCTCTCACCATCCACAATGATGTTCCCCAGGGTTTAAGTTCAGCGATATTTACCAACAGTGTTCGTTCTGCTGAACAATTTCTCTCGCACCTGGGGTCTGATTGTGGGATTGCTAATGTCAACATTGGCACTTCTGGAGCAGAGATCGGTGGTGCCTTTGGGGGAGAGAAAGATACCGGCGGGGGTCGAGAAGCAGGTTCTGATTCTTGGAAAGCGTACATGAGAAGACAAACAACCACTATCAACTGGAGTAGCGATCTTCCCCTTGCACAAGGGATTGTTTTTGGTGAGTAAATGACCCCTCAAGCGGATGGCAATTAATTCAACAAATCCCTCAATACGAGTAACGTTCTGTGGCGCGGCAGGAACCGTTACTGGTTCTAAATATCTTGTTGAGTTTGACGATAAGAAAATTCTTGTCGATTGTGGTCTCTTTCAGGGGAAAAAGGAGTTACGTCTTCGAAACTGGGACAATCCACCTTTTGAACCCTCGCTACTTTCAGCAATCGTTCTCACTCACGCGCATGTTGATCACAGCGCCTACCTGCCACTCGTTGTTAAACGCGGCTATACGGGACCGATTTATTGCACTCCAGCTACAAAGAAGCTACTTGAGTTGATTCTCCCCGATAGTGCTCACCTTCAGGAAGAAGAAGCAGATTTTGCTAATCGACATGGCACCTCAAGACACCATCCCGCAAAACCTCTGTATACAACAATTGATGCAGAAAGCGCTCTTTCTCAAATAAAAACATTTCCGAGCACTCAACCTCTCTCGCTTCTTCCAGGATGCACTGTTTTTGCCACCCTCGCGGGTCACATTCTTGGAGCGGTAACACTTTCTCTTGAAATTCATGGGAAGAGAATCACATTTTCGGGTGATGTGGGGCGATATGATACACCGATTCTTCCCGATCCACAGCCCCACGACCTTGGAGAGCTTCTCATCTGCGAATCAACGTATGGCGATCGTCTTCACGATATCGTTAATATCAAAACAGAATTTATAAGAGTTATTCAAGATGCCGTGCACCGTCGAGGCCCATTAATTATTCCTGCTTTTGCGGTTGGTCGGACACAACTTCTCCTCTATTACTTAGCTGAGCTTGAACGAGAGGGGAAAATTCCTGGGCTTCCGGTCTATGTTGATAGTCCGATGGCAGTTGATGCAACCTCTATTTATAGCGAATTCAAAAACGACTACGATGATGACGCGTTGAAACTGATTGCCTCGGGCATATTGCCACTTCGCACCCGAAATACCTATTTTTGTAGATCAGTGGAAGAATCAAAACGACTCAATACTCTCACTGGCCCAAGAATCATTATCGCGGCAAGTGGGATGATCACTGGTGGTCGGGTACTCCATCACATGCTGCACTCCCTGAGCAACGAAGACACCACCGTTTTGTTTGTAGGATACCAAGCCGAAGGAACCCGAGGACAGATTATACAAAGTGGAGCTCCAGAGGTAAGGATTTTTGGGAAAAACGTCTCAATCCGAGCACATCGTGAGAGCATCTCGGGATTTTCTGCTCATGGAGATCGTGACGAACTTCTTCGTTGGTTACGAAGTTGTCGCGGCACCCCCCAACAAGTAAAAATTGTCCATGGCGAACCTCCCTCTGCTACCGCCTTCTCCGAAGCGATACGAAACAACTTCCAGTGGCGAGCTACCCCGGCGCAGTACTTAGAGACCGTAGAGATCTGACAGGTGATAAGCTTACAAAATGCACCTTGGGGAAAAGAGAGCCGGAGCAAGGACGAACGAAAATTCCTTGAAGGTCCGGCAAGAAAGGACATTGAGCTTCTTAGAGCACTGAGAATTTTTTGTGAGTGTATTCGCGGCTTTCGAAAATTCCACACTGTCGGCCCATGTGTAACAGTATTTGGTTCCGCCCGTTTCGCAGACGGGAACCACTACTATAAGCATTCGCGGGAGATGGGTCAGGAGCTTGCCAAACTTGGTTTTACTGTGATGACGGGAGGTGGGCCAGGTATTATGGAAGCTGCGAATCGAGGCGCGAAGGATGTTGGTGGCACTTCAATTGGTTGTAACATAAAACTCCCCACAGAACAGAAACCAAATCCGTATTTAGATTTGTGGGTTGAGTTTAATTACTTCTTTGTTCGAAAATTAATGCTTATTAAGTACTCATATGCATTCATTGCATTTCCTGGGGGCTATGGAACGCTTGATGAAATTTTTGAAACTGCAACACTGATTCAAACAAAAAAAATATCTAATTTCCCCCTCATCCTCTTTGGAGTTGAATATTGGACCCCTTTGATTCAATTCATTAAGGAAAGATTACGACGAGATGAAACTATCTCAGCCGGTGAGGAAGATATTCTCTTTGTAACAGATGATGTGACAGAAGCGATCAAATACATCTCAACATGTGCTATCGGGCATTTTGGTCTTAAATTCGTATCCCGATAAACAAACTCGAAGATACCTTCAACGATAAACCCGTTCTTTCACTAACGTGGCAAGATGATTGTGAATTTAGAATCGCCTCTTGAATCTCTTTCGCTGCAACACCCTAAAGTTCCTTGCTCTTCGGGTCGATTTAACCTGTAGGTAAGGTTTTTTTAGTAAGGTTAGAACTCTTTTGCTGAAAGCTGATCTCTAATGAGAAAGGCAGGCAAAAACAAGCGAGGGTTTGTATGGCACGACCGTTTTATCCTCATGAAGCAGATGATTCGGATCTTGAATGGTTGGTAAGTAACTTTCTCTATCAACGTCCCGATTTTCTCCCCGTGGAAGCACCTGGACTTCCCTTACTACTCATTCCCTATGTGGAAGATGACAACATCCGATTAATTCCGGATGATGCATTTCCTGCAAAAGAGAAGTAGTCAGAAACAAGCCACCCCGGTCCTCTCAGAGTGAAAGATACGTGCGCTAAGACACCACTCTGAGATAATTTCACAACATCTTAAGAGATGGTAGTCATTTACGCTTGCCGAGCGTTCCGACTTTGCTATGATGTTGAAGATTGTTAACCTTAGACGGGAGAACTCCATGAAAAAAACTCTTATCGCAAACGTGTTGTTTGCTTCTTTTTTACTTATCAATGGATGCGCTTATCACCACCACTCCAAGAAACATGATTGTGGGGACAAGGGGAATAAAAAAGAACATTGCGCTTCTTGTAATCATTGCGAGAATAAAAGCAAAGATTGCGACGCTCAACATAGTTGTGGAGAAGCTAAAGCTAAAGACGAGAAGAAATAGAGCTTTTTCCTAAAAGCGTAAGAGGGACATAAAAAACCAGTCTTTCTTACGCCACTTTTTCTGCATTTTCAGTCTTACATGATTAAGATCATAGGCCAGCTAACAGCCAAGAGGTATCTTTAAACTCCCCTGGTATAGACAGTAGTATCCGATGGCGGCGTGAGTGAATATTTTGGACAGATATTTTAACCTTTGTTCAAGTATCCTCTCTCCGCCATTTTTATCCTATATTTTCTAGGTATCCATAAAGAGAAGATTTTGGGTTTTTTGAAACCTCTAACGGGAAGCCGGTAGCGATAACTTCACCTCCCGCTTTTCCGGCGCCTGGACCGAGATCAATGACATAATCGCTGCTCTTTATGAGCTGCAGGTTATGCTCAATGACAACAACACTATTTCCTTTCTCCACAAGTTTTTGAAGAAGCTTTACCAGAAGCCGCACCTCTTTCTCGTGCTGTCCCTCACTCGGTTCATCAAAGAGGTAGAGTGTAGAGTTTGAAGATCCCCTATTGAGGTCTGCAGCTAATCGAACTCTCTGAAGTTCTCCTCGAGAGAGGGTTAAAGAAGGCTGAGATAGCCTTAGATAGCCAAGGCCTACTTCACACAAGGTATGTAGAATTTCACGAACTTTGGGGACATTTGAAAACTTCGCTAACACTTCTTCCACGGTCATCTCTAAGACCTCTACGATCGAAACCCCTTTGTACTTCGCTCGCTCTATTTCAGAACTATACCGTCTCCCCCCACATCGGGGACAGACAAGTGAAACGGGCTGCCCGAAAGTAATTCGCTTTTTTTCAAAACCCCGACCCTGACAATCTGGGCATCTTCCACCACCAAGAAAGGTGAAATATCGCGCATCCCATCCTCGAATCTTTGCCTCAACCGTTTTAGAAAAGAGCTCTCTCAAAGGCTTGAGTAACCCAGCAAGCGTTGCCACAATTGACCGCCCTCCTCGTGGTTTAATAAAATGGTGCGACGTTACCACACTGCCAATCAACTCAAACCCCGAAAGAGCCTCAACCCCAAACAGGTTTTGCTCCGCACGTGTCAGCTCATTGTGAGAAAGGTCAACTCTTCTCTGCTCGCGTTTTTTATATGCCTTCAGGGCAGGAAGAAGCACCTCAAAGAGTAAACTTGTTTTTCCTGAACCAGACACCCCGGTAATAGCCACCAAAGATTGTAATGGTATCGTAACCTCTATCTTTTTTAAGTTGTGTTTTGCGGCCTTTTTTATTGTAAGTTGCTGAGCTTGTTTTTGTGGAAGAAAAGAGCCTTCTTTCAGCATCTCTTTTTTTTGTATCTCTTCTTTTTCGTAGCTTCTTGGTTCTCCACTCCAAATAATTTGTCCACCTTTCTTCCCACTTTCAGGACCAAGTTCAAGAATATAATCACTCTGTTTGATAATCGCTGGGTCATGTTCAATGACTACCGCGGTATTGCCTGCGGCCACAAGCTTCCGGATTGAGAAGATTAATTTTTCTGTATCGTGAGGATGAAGACCGATACTTGGTTCATCAAAAAGGTAACACACCCCCTGGAGATTACTTCCAAGCTGACGTGCCATATGCGCACGTTGATACTCACCCCGTGAGAGCGTGGTCGCCGCACGTGAAAGTTCTAAATATCCTAGACCGATATCGTGAAGGTATTGAAGTTTTGTTTTTAGCTCAAAAAGAATGTTCTCAAGCATTCCCTTTCGCTTTTTATCAAACTCCAACGGAAAATGAACTCGAAGGTGCCATGCCTCAATGAGTCCTTTTGTAGTAAGGCGCTCGGCCCAACGGAGCGCCTCAATAACACTTCCCTGGAAAAGGTTCCCAAACGAGATATCACCGAGCCGAGATTCTAAGAACTCAAGCCGCAAGCGTTGTCCGCAGCATATCGTACAGACTCTTCCACCCTTTTTGCTCCTCTCTCGCTTGCTCGTTCCTAAACCGCCACATTCAGAACATGCTCCTTCTTTTCGATAATAAAAAAAAGCATTCAGAGTCGGTGCCGCTACGACAAAATCACAGTTCGTGCACCGGAGAAGTTTCGATATCTCTAACCGTTCTCTTTCCTCACCTACCTCAACACGAATAAGATTCTCTGATACTGCATGTCCTACTTCAATTGCTTCAAAGAGCCGGATTGAAAAATCCCCCTTAAGAGAAAAACTGTCTATAAAAACTTCAACGGCAAGCTCAACACTGTCAGAAAAAGAACCTACATCAAACTCTTCAAGTCGAGAGAGAGTTCCATTGACCCTCACCCGAGTAAACCCTTCTTGAATAAGTCGTTCACTAAGCACCTCAATGTCTTCAATTTTCACCTCTCCAAGTGGAGCAAAAACTTGGATTTTTGTTTCCTCAGAAAAAATCTTCAGGCGCTCAAGAAGTTGAGACCGAGTAAGTTCAAGAAGCTCCATTTTACAACGAGGACATACTCGAACTCCAAGATGAAAAAACAAGAGCGCAAGCGCTTGATAGAGATCCGCAAGTGTTGCCAGGGAAGATATACTTTGAAGATGTACGTTCTGCCCGATTGCATATGCAAATGAAAGTCCCTCGATCCGTTTTACTTTCGTCTGCGGAAGAATACCAAAATCTCCCTTAAATCCGCTCAGAGAGGAGAAATACCGCCTCACCGCCTCACGATAGAGAGTTTCAAAAACTAACGAAGATTTCCCTGAACCGCTGGGACCGGTAACCACGGTAAACGTATGGTGTGGAATGACGCAGGAGATATTTTGGAGATTATGCTCGAAGGCACCCGTAATAACGATGCCCCGATCAGTAGACACATCTTTATCCTTCGAGGTCACGCTCGATCTGATCTATTACGTCTTCAACTAACTTCTTATATTCGTTTAGATGCAACACGGTATCTGCTTCAAAGCGCATCACAAGTGCTGGTTGCGTATTTGACGCCCGAACAAGACCCCATCCATGAGGAAAAGAGAGCCTCACCCCATCAAGAGTGTTGACCTTATAATCGCTAAAAGCTGATTTTGCGGTTTCAATAATTTGGAATTTAACCCGTTCGTTACAATCACGTCGAATTTCAGGTGTAGAAACAGCTTTTGGAAGGTCTGCAAGCATTTCACTCACAGTTTGTGCGCTGTGGCTAACTATCTCTACCAGACGACTCGTGGCATGGAGCGCATCGTCAAAACCAAAGAAGCGGTGCCGAAAAAACATATGCCCACTCATCTCTCCTGCAAGGTGTGCATCGAGTTCTTGAAGCTTTGCTTTAATAAGGCTGTGCCCAGTTTTCCACATCACGGTTTGCGCTCCACAACTTCGCAAATACGAAAACATGATGTCAGAACACTTTACATCACCGATAATAATCGGCTCCTTGATCTCTTTTAAAAGCTGCTTCCCATAAATAATTAGCAACATATCGCCAAAAATTGGCTCGCCTTTTTCATCCACCACTCCGATTCGATCGGCATCACCATCCCAGGCGACACCAAAATCTGCTTGTTCTTGAATAACCATCTTTTGTAAGTCTCGAATATTTTCAAGAACCGTTGGGTCTGGATGATGGTTGGGAAATCTACCATCAGGTTCGGTGTACAGCTCAATCACCTCAACCCCGAGTCGACGAAGAACTTCCGGGCCAACAAGTCCCCCCACTCCATTTCCTCCATCAACAACCACCTTGAGCTTTCGTTCCTTACTGACAAAAGGCTTCGAGCGTTCAACAAGTTCATCAATATAGGCACTTCGAGCGTTAAAGATCTCCTTTTTCCCCGAGTGCGAAACCTCATCAAAAGCTTCATTCTGGACTAACTTCTTTAACTCCTGAATATCACCCCCACTGAGCGTCTTCTTTCCGATCATCATCTTAAAGCCGTTTTGGTCTCCAGGGTTGTGACTTCCTGTTACTTGAATTCCACCAGCTTGTTTCTGAGTAAGAACAGAAAAATAGAGTTGAGGTGTAGGTCCCATCCCGCACTGAAGAACGTTCATCCCTCCGGAGATGAGCCCTTCAATGAGCGCCTGAGAAAGCGCTGGTCCCGATAAACGACAATCCCACCCCACAGCAATCGAATCACTGTCCTTTTGCCCATTCCTTCGAACCATGGTTGCAAAGGCTTTTCCTAACTGGTGGGCAAACTGCTCATCAAAGTCTGTGCCTACCACTCCGCGAATATCGTATTCTCTAAAAATCGTATCTTTTGCAATCATCTTGCGCGCCTAAATTTTTACCTCTACCTGATATTTTTTCTCAAGGTCTTCACGAAGAAACTGTTCGATTTTTTCTCGAAATTTCGCTTCATAGATCTGCTGACGAAGTTTCTCCTTCAGCACCGGATCAATCTCTCCGGGCTCCTCTGCCTTCTGAAAACGAAGCAGATAAAATCCAACATCAGTCGTAACGATTTGACTCACTTCTCCGGAAGCTAGACCACTCAGCGCGTCTCGAAGCTCTGGCCGAAGATCATGCGTCACCACAAACCCCAAATCAAGATAATTTTCCTTTCCAATCTTCGCCCAGTTGCTCCCAGAACCAAGTTCTGCACGCATCGATTCTAGATCTTCGCGTCTCTTTTGACGCTCTTCTTCCGTTTGTCCTTCAGCAAATCTAAAAAGAATCTGCTCAACATGGACTGAGTTCTTATCTGCAATGAGCTCAGGATGACTCTCTATGTGCCGCGCTATATCTTCATCAACAACGTTAATCTTTCCCCGAATGGACATCGACACTACTTTGGTGCGGAGAATATCCCCCCGAACCGCATTCCGATAGGATTCTAAAGTAAGCCCCTGCTTTTGAAGAAGCTCTAAAAGTGCTCGGTCATCAACCCCATTTTGCCTTTTTATCTCTTCTACATATCCATTCACATCTTCATCTGAGACTGTGATTCCCAACGTTTTTGCTTCCTTTTCTATCATCTGTTCAACAAGCATTTCATTAAGAAATTTTTTCAGATCCCCCTCTTCAGCCCCTGCTCCTTTCTTCCTACTCATATATTCCTCAAGATCAGACATCGTGTAGGGCTCACCATCAATGGTTGCAATTACTCGATCGATGGTGAGAATTGGAGTCCCTTTTCCAATCATCGCTCGTGAATCAGGTGACTCTGCAGTACCATGGTTTGGAAGCGGCTTTGGGAGTGCCTGGGCACTGCACAACAAAGCAGCGTCTATAAAAGTAGCGCTGCAGAACAAAGTAAAAAAAACGACATATCGCATAGTCTTGTACCTCTCGTCTTTCACCTCTCAAAAATCGTCCCCCTGAAACGACTCAAACACTACCTCATTTCTTGAGCAACTTCCAGCACTTCATTACTCGTTTTTTCATTAGAGAATGCTCCTATTTCACTAAAAACCTCTTTCAAGAAATTGAAAATCTCTAAAGGTGATTCTTTGTGCTGTTCTGTAAGTCGGAGCGAAAGAACCATATCAGGAGAGAGACGAATATTCCCACTAGATTTTTCAATAAGGGTAAGAAACCTTTGAACGTTGAGCCTCGATTCCGGATGGAAGGAGAGATATAACACCTCTCCTCTTGTTACTGCTGAAATAACGAGTGCGTCACGAAGTAAGCTCTTTAAGATCATAACTTCAATAAGAGTTTCTACCTCTTGAGGTGGTTTACCAAATCGATCGTAGATCTCTTCAGCAAGCTCCATCCCTTGTGCTCGATTGCGTAGATCCACTAACCGCTGATACAAGATCAATCGTTCTTCAACATCTGGAATATAAAAAGAGGGGATATACGCATTGAATCCGAGACTTAATTCAGGATCCACTTGAGGTCGGAGCATCAAAAGAAGTTGATCATCTTTCTGCTCTCTCAGTTTTGCCTCTCGAATCGCACTTTTTAATATTCGAGAATACATTTCAAACCCAACAAGATTTACATCTCCTGACTGATCCTTCCCAAGAAGATTCCCTGCCCCTCGGATCTCCATATCTTGTATCGCCAATCGAAAACCCATACCAAGGTCATCGAGCGATTGTAAAACTTCAAGGCGCTTTCGTGCCTCAACCCCTAGCTTGAGAGGGTCGCCTACAAAAAGATAGGCATATGCTCGACGAGAACTTCGCCCCACACGACCACGCAATTGATAGAGCTCTGCAAGACCAAACATCTCGGCCTTGCGAATAATCATCGTATTCGCATTAGAAATATCTAGTCCAGATTCAACAATCGTTGTTGAGACAAGCACATCAATAGCTCCCTGAATAAAACGGTGCATGATCGATTCAAGCTCCCCCTCCTTCATCTGACCATGAGCAAAACTCACCCGTGCTTCAGGCACTAGGTCCTGAACTTCTTTGGAGACCATCTCAATACTTTCCACACGATTGTGGATGTAAAATACCTGACCTCCCCTTCCAATTTCACGAAGAATAGCTTCCCGAACGGTATCCGGCTGATAGGGGGTGACATAGGTTTTAATTACATGACGGTCCACTGGCGGTGTCTCGATAATACTCAAATCACGAATCCCTAAGAGGGACATATGAAGAGTTCTTGGGATCGGAGTCGCTGTCAGCGTTAACACCTCAACATCGCTTTTTAAGCGTTTTAATTTCTCCTTATGAGCGACACCAAATCGATGTTCCTCATCAATGATTAACAGTCCCAACGTCTTAAAGAATACATCTTTTTGTAACAACCGGTGGGTACCGATCACGATATCTATCTTTCCAGCGGCAAGCTCTTGCAATGTCTTTTTATTCTCAGCGGTTGAAAAAAATCGACTCACCGCTCCCACTCGAAATGGATACTCTGCAAAACGCTCTTTAAAATTCTTATAATGTTGATCAGCAAGAATTGTTGTCGGCACCAAAACAGCTACCTGTTTGCCACGATTTACTGCCTTAAATGCCGCACGGAGCGCAACCTCCGTTTTCCCATATCCAACATCGCCACAAACAAGCCGATCCATCGGCTTTGCTTGTTTCATGTCATTAAGCACCTCTTCAATCGCTCGTTGCTGATCGGGAGTTTCCTCAAAAGGGAACGTATCGGCAAAGCGATGATCGTCCTCATCAATGTCACCAAACGATTCTCCGATAGAGATCTCTCGCTGCGCATAAAGATTGATAAGCTGCCCAGCAAGTTCAGAGACTGCTTCTTCGACCTTCCGCTTTGCTTTTGACCACGCGGGGTTTCCTAACCGGGCAAGAGCTGGTTTCTGCCCTTCCGCACCGATATATTTTTGAACTTTTCCAATATTTTCTACAGGAACAAAAAGCTTCGCCTCTTCCGCGTACTCAAGGAGGAGAAAATCTCCAACATGGTCCCCCACAGCGATGTGTTTGAGTCCTCGGTAGAGTCCGATACCATGATCAATATGAACAACATGGTCGTTTTCTTTTAATTGAGAGACAGAGCTCAGAATTCGACGCACATTGGAGGTTTGTCTTGCTCTTCGTGTTTTTGAGATCTCAGGAAAGATCTCTGTATCATCAATGAGGTGAAAGTTTTCTTGAGGAGCTTTGATTCCGGTGCTGAGATCTCCATGAAGAAGAGCAACACCAGAAGGGACTCTTCCTCTTCCAGCTGCTTCATCGTACCACTCTTTGAAATTTCCAGGAAAATCAACCGTTTCAATTCCATAGGAACGAAGAAGCTCAGAAAGACGACGCACTCTTGAGGCATGAGAGATAACAATTCCCACAAATATTCCCGCGCTGAGACTCTTTTGAATCTCTTCAGCAAGAGGTTTAAAGGGAAGCTTTCCGTGTTTTTCTACTAATAAGCGGTGCGAAAGTTCGTCATTTGGAAGAATCTCTGGAATGGTTTCCGTTTTTGAATCTTTCTCAAGCTCCACTGCATATTGAAGCTTCGCTTTAGGAACAGTAAAAAGTGATTGTTTAGGGTTGATAATATGAGAGACATGAGAAGAGAGTTTATTTTGCAACCACTCTGATGACTCATAACACTGCTCCTCCGGGGGAACGAGTTGCCCTTCACGCTTTAACTTCTCTGCTCGTTCCTTTACAATCAACTCAAAAGCCTCGCTTGCCTCAAACACGGCGTGTTCATTCCAGACAACAACCGGGGTTTTCTCCAAAAGATAGCTCCACAAAGAGGAACTGCTTCCAGAAAGAATTGGTAAGAGATGTTCCATTCCTGGCAACACGACTCCTGTGTTGATGGCTTCCTGAATCGGCTCAATAAAACGATCTGGAATTTCAAGCTCTCGCGCTCGCACCTTCAAAAATTGGAGTGCTTCCATGCGTTGATCAGAAGGGAGGAGAAACTCTCTTACAGGAATAATACTCAACGTATTTTTTTCCATCCGTGAACGTTGTGTCCCTGGATCAAAAGAACGAATCGATTCAATCACATCTCCAAAAAACTCCAGGCGCACCGGGTAGGCTTCTCCCGGAGGGAAAAGATCTACCACAGCACCTCTCACCGCAAACTGTCCACACTCCTCAACTAACGTTCCTCGGAAATATCCAAGAGAAACAAGTTTCTGGAGAAAACTATCCCGATCCAGCGCCTCACCTGTTTTTAGAGAGAAACTCATCTGCGTAAGAACTTCAGGGGTAACAATTTTTTGCACCAGTGCATCAACCGTAGAAACAACAACAAGTCGCTCTCCTGCAACAAGAGAGGTCAAAGTGAGGAGTCTTTCTGCAGAAAGCTCAAGGGCGGGAGAAAGGGAATCAAACGGCAACACCTCCCAACCAAGAAAACTTCGCACAGGGAACTGAGATGAAAGAAAGAATTTCAGGTCAGAAATAAAGATCTCTGCTGTTTTTGCATCCGCACAAACCAAAAGAACCGAGTTTTCAGCAGGCGCAAAGGTTCGAGCAAGAAGATATGCTGCGGCGCTCTCGCTACAGGCGTTTATTCGCGAATTAAAGGGCTCGGCGATCTCGATCATAAAAGTGATTGAAAGAGATAGAACTTCATTTTTTGGCAATCAATATAATTAGAATTTGTCTCAAAAAACCACACCTTTGACGGGCCAAAAACTAACAATGACAACGCCGAATGGTACTCAAAATTAACTTTTGCTCGATAAAGGATAGGGAGAGCAGTAACTCTTCGTAATAAAACCTTTTAATATCAACACCTTATACTGTCAATAGAAGCAACAGTATTTGGTAAAGGTAATGAGCGATTCTTTCGACATTACCTAGTAGCCCTCAAAGGAGCGAGCACCACATGGATATATCGCAATTACTTATGTTTACCCACCAGCAAGGTGGTTCTGATTTACATATCAGCGCCCATGAGCCACCAATGATCCGCGTGCATGGTGATATTAAAAAAATTAAAGTCCCCCCTCTCTCTCCTGAAGATACCCATTCCATGCTCTATGACATCATGGGCGACATTCAACGTAAAATTTTCGAAGAAGCAAACGATATCGACTTTTCTATAGAACTTGGAGAATCTGTTCGTTTTCGTGTAAACGTTTTTCGCACCCGTCGAGGAATGGGGGCGGTATTTCGAACCATTCCCACACAGATTCTCACGTTAGAACAGCTGAGTCTTCCTCCGACACTGGCGCAACTTTCACGAAAAGAAAAAGGCTTGATCTTAGTTACTGGACCAACAGGTTCTGGTAAATCAACCTCTCTTGCGGCCATGGTAAATCTTCTCAATGAAGAGGTAGAGGGACATATCCTAACGATTGAAGATCCGATTGAGTTTGTTCATCCTTCCAAAAAATGTCTTGTGAACCAACGTGAAATTGGACCACACACCAAGTCTTTTGCTGCGGCACTTCGTGCGGCACTTCGTGAAGATCCCGATATCATTCTTGTCGGCGAAATGCGTGACTTAGAAACTATTCAACTCGCATTAACCGCAGCAGAGACGGGCCATTTGGTATTTGGGACGCTTCATACCTCAAGCGCTCCAAAAACAGTAGATCGAATTATCGATGTTTTTCCCGCCAATCAGCAGGGACAAGTTCGAGCGATGCTCTCTGAATCAATTCAAGCGATCATCACCCAAACGCTCTGTAAAAAGGTTGGTGGGGGACGAATTGCGGCGTTGGAGATCCTCGTAGGAACAGTTGCTGTAAGAAACCTCATCCGTGAAAACAAAATTCATCAACTTCCAAGCGTGATGCAGACAAGCCAAGCTGCTGGAATGAGAACGATGGAGATGGCGCTTTTAGAACTTGTAGAGAAAAATCTCATCACTAAAGAAACAGCGATTGAGAAATCAGGAAATCCGAGCATGTTTGATGTGCAAACTCAAGCATCAGCATCAGGCCCACAACGCACAAATTACGGTAGATAATAAGGTAGATATCCGCCATGTTAGATATTCGAAAACTCCTTACCGTCATGAATGAACACGATGCTTCAGATCTCTACATCGCGGTAGATAGTCCGCCAGCATATCGGGTCAATGGAGTGGTACGTCCTGCGGGAAATCGCTGCCTTGAGCCAGAAGAGACAGAAAGGTTGGCCGTAAGCTTATTGACAGAGAAGCAACAGAAAGAGTTTTACGAAACAAATGAGCTAAACCTTGCACTCTACTATACAAGCCTGGGACGATACCGCGTAAATATCTACCGGCAACGGGGTTGCATCGGGATGGTGATTCGCCAAATTAAGTCAAAAATTCCAAACATGGATGAGTTGGTATTACCTCCCATCTTAAAAGAGATTGCGATGACAAAACGGGGACTTGTGCTTGTCGTCGGTGCTACAGGTTCCGGAAAATCAACCTCACTTGCAGCAATGATTGATTATCGAAACTCTAATCAAGCTGGACATATCATCTGTATTGAAGATCCTATTGAATTTGTCCATGTGCACAAAAAATCCATTGTTAGTCAGCGAGAAATTGGAGTGGATACTGATAACTATCATGTGGCGCTAAAAAACTCTCTTCGTCAAGCTCCTGACGTAATTCTCATCGGTGAGATTCGCGATACCGAGACTATGGAAGCAGCAATAACTTTTGCAGAAACAGGGCATCTCTGTTTTGCAACACTCCATTCAAATAACGCAAACCAAGCGATGGAACGAATCATGAATTTCTTTCCACCGAGCCGGCATAAACAGATCTATCTCCAGCTGAGTCTCAATCTTCGAGCAATTCTTAGTCAACGTCTCGTGCGCACGGTTGACGGGGGGCGGGTCGCTGCCATGGAGGTGTTACTTGCAAGCCCACGAATTAAAGATCTTGTACATAAGGGCGAAGTTGCAGAAATTCGCGACGCTATGGAAAAAAGCACAAATATCGGAATGCAAACATTCGATCAGCATCTCTTTGGTCTCTACCAAGAGGGAAAAATCACACTCGAAGAAGCGCTGCGAAATGCAGATAGTGTAAACAACCTCCGTTTGCGAGTGAAGTTAGCAGAAGATGGAACTCTCGATGAAAAGGTTTCTCCTTTTGCAAATCAAAATCAAAAAGAGCAACCCTCTACGACAACTCCAGAGCAAGAAGACTATTCCTTGAGCTTGGATAAATAATTTAGACGCTGTATCAAAACCTCAAGAAGCCTTAGACTCAGGGTCTTTAAGACTTAGACTTAGACTTAGACTTAGACTTAAACTTAGACTTAACCTAAACTTAGCCTTGCTCTTGCACTTGCTCTAAGTGTCCCGTCCTGATTAGCGTCCACATCAGAAGAGCGAGGAGTCTGGTATATGAGATATAAAGAGGGGACGTATCGTAA
>CAZDIO010000038.1:0-2355 GCA_964505555.1 uncultured Bdellovibrionales bacterium | reverse complement strand
CGTTTGTCAAATAATTGCCCAGCGAGACTATAGGAACTAAAATCTTGCTCTTCGACATCAAAATTCGACTCTGCCTCAAACGCAAAATAATCATTAGGCGCAAAGGTGAATTCTGTTCCTAAATCACTTAACTGTGAGTTTGGTTCTATCGTATCGGTAATGTCCTCATCTTCTTCTTCGAGAAAACTGTATGTTTGAAAGAGAGAAAGACTCGCTACTTCATCAATCTTTCCCCGACGGAGTTCAGAAAAACTATCAGTACTTCCTGAGCCAATACCAATTCCAAAAAGATCATCAAGAATCTCAGAGGAGCGAAGTGCGGAGAAGTCCTGAACCATGGGGGTAATCTCTTCAATGCCGTAGAGATACTCATCTCTGGGTTCAAAGCGAGAGAACAACCGTTGTACAACTCCATAGGTTACCGTGCTTTTTTGCTCAAGATGATCAAGAGAATCAAACTGTGGATTATCGTCTTGCTCAACAAAGGGAACGTATCGAAACTTCATCACCGGCTCAACGGTGTGCTTCATTCGCGCCAATTGCTCAACTCGTGAGTCTTCTCCAAGGTCGCTCAATTTTTTAAACCAATTTTCCTCAGAAACTTCGTACACACGCTCCACAATCGAAGAAAGTTTTAACTCAAAATCAGGAAGCACTCGATCTGTTGATTTTTTCAATGTATCTACAACTTCTACGGAAGCTCCATTTTCACCTTCAACGGTGCGGTGAAGATCCGTGTTCTGAAGCTCATACATAGTGCCGCGCACCCCTAATCGAAACTCTCCATCGAGATAGTTCTTTAGATGAAACGGGATCTTTGCTCTTTCATAGATCTCAGCTCGGGTACCATCAAAATCTTTATCTCGAGCAAATTGCGTTGCTTCAACATGATCAGCGAGCACAAGTTTAAGTCCAAGTGGATTTTTCCCAAAAATGTTAAAGCGCCTCACCGCATCGATCGTAACTTCGGGGGCTCGTTGGAGCACAAGATTGTCATCATCGATCAAAGCTTCGTTGTACTCAGAGGCCAGCTCAACTGAATAGATGTCAAAAAGAGAGGTGCGGAGCACTCCTCGCGATGTCACATATCGTGCATCGTAAGGAGCAATTCGCTCATTATCAAACTCTCGAACAAAGAGATCGTCGCTGACGTAGCGCCCATCAAGAATCATCTGAATCGGTAAATTTCCTATCTCTGTATTCCAAAGGTAATCAATGTACCCCCCAAAACGATTCGTATCCAACGTAGAATCATCAAGACCATCAACGTTTGTTCCAAGAAGTTTTCCATCACGAGCTGATTCATTGAGATAGGTTCCTCCCATTTCAAGAATGTTTGTTCGTGAAAATATCTTTCGAAACTCAAGATCTACCCCCACCCGAGCTTCGGTCTCTGTCAGTGGAGTAATCGTCATATCTGTTGCATCGTCGATCGCCCAAAAAAATGGGATCTGCAATTGAAAACCTGTTTGGTTACTATTGCCATAAGAGGGTCGAAGAATTCCTGTTTGACGTTCACGTTTCACAGGAAAATAAAATTTTGGAAGATAAAGAATCGGAACCCCTCCTACTTCCAATACCGTTTTCTTTGTTTTTCCATATCCCTCTAAGGTGAAATCTGCCTCCTCAGCATAGAGTCTCCATGGGGCACAATCCCCATCCGGACAGTCACAGGTAGTAAGAGACACTTTCTCTAAATGAAAACTTAACCCTTCAAGCTTCTCTGCTTTTTCAGCACAAACATGATACTCTCCTTCCGGAAAGTAGAGCTCCGTACCCGAGAGAAACCCCATCCGACTCTTTAGATTAAACTGTGCCTCATCAGCAATAATTGTCCCCCCCGGCTCAGAGATTCGCACATCCCCACTCAACGTTGCTGAAGAAGTCTCAGTACTTACTTCTCCATGTTCTGCTTCAAAGACTGCCGATCCCCGCTGAACAGAAAACCCTCCTTCTGCTTTTATCGTGTTTGAGGAGGTGTCATAGTTAAGTGTCGGGGATTTGATATCAAACGGTGGCGCATCCGTGAGTATTCGATCTCGAGCTTTTCTTTTATCTTTAATCTCTTCTTTCTTTTCTTTTTCCCGCTCATGCTTGTCTTTATCTTCTGAAAATAAGTAATCCCGATCGGGTTGAAGTACCTGTGCTGAAGCAAGGATATGATAACTTGAAACCACTGCAAGGATCGCCGCAGTAGCAAGATAGAGTGGTGTAACAAACGCTGACCAAGAGAGTCTGGCAAGAACCGGTTGAGCGCTTTCAACAAAACTTCGTAAAAGGGTCAAAAGAGAGGAAAGAACACCAGGAAGATCGCTCCTTAAACCCCTTCTTCGATATACAGCTCTTCGCTCAAAA
>CAZDIO010000037.1:0-12986 GCA_964505555.1 uncultured Bdellovibrionales bacterium | reverse complement strand
CGCTTCGTTCACTAGCGCTACTAACTATCTCATTCTATTGGGGTTTCTTAGAGGTTCGGATAGAGTCTGTAGGTACTCTACTTAGTGCAACATAGGGATCCTAGGTTGTTCTAATCCTTCTATTTGAGTCTCGAGATCCACTCCCGAGACGCGTAAGCTACTTTTTACTATACGCTACACAGTAAAACAAACGCTCTATTTGTTCAATAATTGCCATTCATTAGGTGTCTCACTTTTTGTTTTCTTTCTGTGCACGGGAGGGGATCACGAGTTTCTGAGAGGCAACAGCTATCAAAGTGGATCACCAACTCAGATCATTGGCACCCGAAACGCCAGCTTGAAGGGGAGGAGGAGATTGTGAAAAACCGTCTCCGCGCCGGAGGGATTGGCTGCGCCAATCCCGTGAGGGAAGTTTTTCACAATCTCCTCCTCCCCTTCAAACTGGCCTTCTACGTAACGAACTTCAAAATAATAAGAATAAAAAAATTTGATGTGACAAACAGAACCCAAATCTATTTGATTCGCTATATTCAGAAAGGAAGAAAATGGAAGCGGGGGGCGGATTTGAACCACCGACCTCCGGGTTATGAGCCCGACGAGCTACCAGACTGCTCTACCCCGCAATAAAACTAACGACTTAAGATAATCATCAGCGGACGCTTAACTAACCTTCTAATACCCGATTTGTCAAATATTCAAAGAAAGTGGTGCTTTTACTTTCCTCTGTAACGGTTTCCGCTCCTTTTTGGCTTAAGCGATTTTAGGGATCTTAAATTCCCTGCGGATCTTACATTCATAGGAGGTGAGGAAAATTTCTTATCCGTTACCTCCACAATCTGACCAGGTTTTAGCGCCTCAAGATCATACGGTCCAAACTGCACCCGACAGAGCTTTTTTACCGGGTGCCCAACACCTTCAAGAAGATGTTTTACAAGATGCTTCTTCCCTTCACTCACCCCAAGCTCAACAACAGACTCCCCCGGAGCGATAACTCCTAACAACTTTTTTGTTTTCGGAGATGGCGAGAGACGTTTTGCATATTTTGCACGAATTACTTCTTCTTCCCATTTTACTCCACGACACAACAACTCAGTAGCACGTTTCTCAATCACTCCAGAAACTATCGCCCAATAAACCTTAAGCACAGAAAAACGTGGGTGAAGAAGTCGCTCTGCAAGATCCCCATCATTAGTTAACAACAGCACTCCGGTAACATCGTAATCGAGCCGCCCCACCGGAAACACCCGCACAGGAAGCTTCCTTGTATAATGGGCAACACACGGACGTCCTTGCGGATCGCTCATCGTGGTTACCACCCCACTTGGTTTATAGAATACAAAAACTCTCTTCTCTTCAGGAGAGATGACCTTTCCATTTACCGACACCTTGTCTCGGCCCGGTGTAACTTTGGTGCCTTGGGTAGTAACAACCTTATTGTTTACAGAAACAGCACCTGCTTCAATAAGTTGTTCAGACTTTCGTCTTGAACCTACCCCACATTCAGCAAGGTAGACCTGTAATCGTTTTGGGGTCTCCATTAAGAGAGGTGATCGGAGTGGAGATCTTCGTCTTCTCCAAACTGGGAGTTAGAATCTTCGCTAAGAATCTGTTCAGCACCCTCTTCGTCGCTCTCTTCCTGGTCACTTCCTTCAATTCCTTCACTATTTCCTTCACCAGGATCTTTCTGGATCTGCTCAAGCTCACGAAGGGAGGGAAGGTCGGTAAGATCGCGAAGTCCAAATTGTTCAAGAAACTTTGAGGTCGTTCCGTAGAGAGCCGGCTGACCCGGAGCATCTTGGTAGCCAACGATGCGAATGAGATTTGTTTCAATCAGGGTGCGTAATGTCGGTAACGCATCTACTCCACGAATTGACTCAATCTCAGCTCGTTGTACCGGTTGCTTATAAGCAATGATTGAGAGGGTCTCAAGGGCGGCACGACTAAGCCGTCTTGAGCGGGGAGGAAATAACTTTCTGATGAGCTCCTTTGCTGCGGGAGCAGTTCGAAATTGATACCCACCAGCAACTTCATGGAGTGAAAAACCATGCACCTCATCTTGATAGTAAGCAGTAAGCTCCTCAAGCGCTTCTTTAAGTTCCTTCTGAGGTAAGCCTGATGCGCTCTTTAGTGTTTCAATCGAAATAGGCTTTGCACTTGCCAAGAGCAAACTCCCAACCCGTGCCATCTTTGAAAGTGAGGCAACGTCACTTAGAGTTTCCTCTTCATCGATTTCAAGTTCCGTGTTCTCTACTGCTTCATTATTACTCACGGTTTGCCTCCTTTCGCTCATCGAGATAATCGGTATCGGCTTTATTATCTTCACGGTAACGCTCAATATCGATTACCTTCGGAGAAGTTTCTTCCTCACCTTTTACCTCTCCCTTTACCTCTCCATCAAATTCCGATTCCAAATGAAGATCCGCTCCGGCCGTCTCCAAAATTGAGAGCGATAACTCAATATCCCCTTCCTCTGCACCTTGAAACACCGTAAGCACCCCTCGCTTTACTAACTCAAGAACAGCAATAAAGCTGCCAATGACTACCCCACGGTTTGTTTTTCGCTGTAATTCTTGTAAGACGTGCTTATCTCTCCCAGAGTCATCTCCCGTGCCTCGACGTGAGAGATCTTCGTTCTTAAAAAGCGCTAATAATCGAAAAAACGTTCCTGTCGAATGATCGTTTTTTATCTGCGTAGGAAGGACCTGCAAGGTGTTAATTACCCGCATCATGTAATTAACAACGGAGATCGGTTCAAGTTGAATTCGTAATGAGTCAAGAGTTGCACCGATTCGTTTTAATAACTTCACAAAGGAAAAACCCAAACTCTGTGGATCCTCAGCGGCTATGACTTCACTCTGAATCGGAGAGATAACGTTTCGCTCTCTTCTTACAAAGGTATCAAAACCTAGCTGCGGGGTTTTTTGAAAATGAAGCGCCTGAAGCTTTACCTCTTCATATCGTTTCAGTCGTTCTCGTAACTCCTCATAAAACTCACTTCCCTCTTCAATCTCACTCTCCTCAAGGTAGCCCCCCTCTTGAAGAAGCGATTGGCTTTTTATCGCAAGAAGAGTAGCGGCGATAACAAGGTACTCTGTAGCGATGTGAAGATCTAAGGAGGTAATCTCTGTAATGATCGCTAAATACTGCGAGGCGATACTGGTCATATCTACCTGACTTACAGACACCTCCTGTTGGTTTACGAGGTGAAGAAGTAAATCCAGTGGTCCGGTGAAAAAATCTAACTCAACACAGTAACGGGAGCTTGAATGGCCATTTACTGATTGCGATCCGTGTAAGCGGGATGCTCCACCCAAGGGCGAAATACCTAACGGCATGGCGCTTACATCGTCAGCATTTATGAGGGAAGCCGTATTCAAATGACCACCTTAACTGTTTGAGCCTTACCGTTTGTTTCGTTCAGACTGTAGCGAGAAGAGTTCCCAACTTCAAGTCCGTTAAACGGTTATAATCTATAGAAATTTAGGAAAGTGGTCAACTATTAAGGGAAAAGGAGCGCTGAGGGAGAGATTAGCAAACTTCGAGTTTGTTCTCTTCGATACGATTCTCAATAAGGGAGAGATCGCCGGAGAGGATCGCCTGTGCATCTTCTCGAATCATGCTGGAGAGTGCGTTTATTAACTTTACGTGTCTTGATACTTCGGTCCAGTTTTGAACTGCCAAATGAGCTTTTAGCTCCTCTGTAAACTGGCGTTGTTTGCTGACGATCTCTGAATATTTATTAACCCGTTGAATGATATTTTCAGAGATTCCATCTCTCTTTGAGAGAACTTCCCGCGTTAGTGCGATACAACGGTCAAGTTCGTCAAAAGAAGCAAGCAATTTTTCAATCAATGCATGAGACATAAAACACCTTTTTATAACCTACGCTCACTAATCCTAAAATTAGGGGAAATGCTTCAGAGGAAGGTTAACTAATTGATATTATTGGAGTTTTAAGCTCTCTCTTTCTCTTAGCCTTAGGCTTCTACGTAGACTTAAACTACACTTAGCCTTGCACTTGCTCTTGCACAAAAAAGAGCAAGAGCAAGTGCAAGGCTAAGTGTAGGCTAAGTTGAAGGCTAAGACTGAGTAGAAGTTTAAGCTGTTTTAGGTTGTGGGCACTTAGTTATTACCGAATACCTACCGCCACACGAACACTCTCAATAGTTTCATTGGCGATCTGGGCGGCTCTTTTTCCTCCGTCTGTAAGAACATCTTTTACATCCGAAGGACGCTTCTGCCACATCTGGTATCGTTCTCGAAGGGGGCTGATTTCTCGCTCAATAACCTTAAACAACTCCTCCTTTGCAAACCCATAAGACATACCCGGAGATTCATACCGTGCTTTTAATGCTTGTATCTCTTCAGGGGTGCCAAAGAGTTTATAGAGATTAAATACATTACAGGTCGTGGGATCTTTCTTCTCCTCAATTTTCTTTGAGTCGGTAACGATCGACATTACTTTTTTCTTAATAGAATCAGATTCTTCAAAAAGTCCGATAAAGTTTCCATAACTTTTTGACATCTTTCTTCCATCTAACCCAACAATCACTCCGGTATCTTCTTCAATGAGTGGCTCAGGAAGGGGAAAGACCTCGCCAAAGCGTGAATTAAACTTCTCAGCAACCTCTCTAGTCATCTCCAAATGTTGTTTCTGGTCCGCACCAACCGGAACTTTCGTGCTGCGATAAAGAAGGATATCAGCCGCCATCAAAACGGGATAAAACATTAATCCTGAATTGACACTCTGCCCTTTTGCACGAGCATCTTTAATCGAATGCGCGCGTTCTAATAATCCAAGGGGAAACTGACAGGCGAGGTACCAGGTAAGCTCACATACTTCGATAACATCAGACTGGCGAAAAATTATCGTCTCTTTCGGGTCAATGCCGATCGCCAAGTAAGCGCAGGCAAGAGACATCGTATAGTTTCTTAGATCTTCACTCTTTTCAACAGAGGTCAGGGCATGGAGATCAACAATGCACACGATCGTTGGATGTTTCTTTGCAAGGGTAACAAACCGTTTCATCGCCCCAAGGTAATTTCCGATATGCACCTGAGCCCCGGAAGGCTGGACACCTGAAAATACTAATTCTTTTTTTTCCTGCCCCATACTCTGACTCCTCATCACTTCTATTTACTAATTTTTCTTTATCAATTGTCTCCGTTGAAGTTCAAAAAGAACGATCGCTCCTGCCTGACTGACATTGAGCGACTGAAGCTTTCCTTGCATCGGAATCGTAACCAAAAAATCGCACTCCTTTGCGGTAAGCTTTCGTAACCCCTTTCCTTCAGAACCAAGAACAAGCACCATCGGAAAAGGGATCTCTGTTTCATAGAGATTCGTAGCAGCCTCTTCAAGCGAGGTCCCAACGATCCAAAAGCCTAACTTCTTAAGCTGTGTCAGTGCCTGTTGGAGATTTGTTATATAACAAAGGGGGATAAGCTCACTTGCTCCCATACTCACCTTCCTCACAACGGGAGTCACCGCGCAACTTCGGTGCTTGGTGATAATTACCCCTGCGACCCCGCTTGCTTCAGAAACTCTCAACAGGGAACCAACGTTTTGTGGATCAACGATCTCATCAAAAACCACGAGCACCGCGTGCTCTTTTTTACTAAGCGCGTTTTTAGCAAGCTCGCCTAGACTCCAACTTTTTCCTTGAGTAATTTGTGCAACAACGCCCTGATGTTGGCCGCCCCCGGAGAGCTGGGTTAACTGCTCATCTAATGCTTCGCTATAAGAAATTCCGTAATGTATAAGAAGTTCTTCAAGTTGAGGATCAAATTCCCCACTTTTTTTTAGAAACACACATTGTACAAGGTCGGGGGAGTTTTTTACAATTTCAAAAACTGCCTTTCGACCATATACAATCTCTCCATCCTTCATTACTGTCGCTGGCAATTAGAACTTACGAGCGTGACTTCGCACCCTGAAAGTAGGCTCGAGTTCCCCTACTCTCAATGGCATCCCCCACACGCTGAAGCGCAACAACATACGCCGCGGTGCGCATCGAGCACTTTGCTTGGAGTCGAAGTTCATTGACCTTTATTGCGGAAGAGCGCATCGCTTCTTCTAAGCGTTGATGAACCTCTTCAAGTTTCCAATAGAAAGAGGCTCGGTTTTGTACCCATTCGTAGTAACTCACCGTTACCCCCCCAGCGTTTGCAAGAATATCAGGAACAACGATCGATCCTTTTTCAAAGAGCATCTTATCTGCGTCATAGCTTGTGGGGCCATTGGCAAGTTCTAAAATAACTTTTGCTTTGATGTTCTTTGCGTTTTTTGCTGTGATCTGATTTTCAAGTGCCGCGGGAACTAAAACATCTACTCCAAGCTCTAAAAGCTCCTCATTAGAGATGTTTTGTTGGGCGACATTTTTAAAAGAAGCTCCATCTCGAACCACCGCTCGAAGCTCCCCTTTCTGTTGTTTATAGGCATGGACACTCTCAGGGTCGATACCCTCCTTCACAAAGATCCCCCCTTTGGAATCACTGACAGCAACAACTTTATATCCGGCATTAACGGCTAGCCGAGCAAAGTGAACACCCGCATTTCCAAATCCTTGAATGGCGATGGTTACATCTTTTTTCTCAAGACCAAGACTGGAGCTAAGCGCACGAAAGACATAGAACCCACCACGACCGGTCGCGTCGTCTCGTCCAACTGAACCACCAAGTGGTACTGGCTTTCCAGTGATGACCGCTGGGGAGTATTCGCGTTTAATCGTACTATATTGATCGGCCATCCATCCCATGATCAATGGAGTGGTGTACACATCTGGAGCAGGAATATCACGATCGGGGCCGATAACATCGGCTACCGCATCGATGTAGCTCCGGCTGAGGCGTTCTAACTCCATCGGAGAGAGTTGTTTCGGATCAACCTCAACCCCACCTTTTCCCCCACCAAAAGGAATATCCACAACGGCGCATTTCATCATCATCCAAAATGAAAGAGACTGAACCTCATCTAGGTTCACATCAGGATGGAAACGAATCCCCCCTTTTGCAGGTCCCCGGGAGTCATCGTATTGCACCCGATAGCCGGTAAAGGTCTTTAGTGACCCATCATCCATCCGCACCGGGATACGAAAGATGTGTGCAGCCTTTGGTTGTTGCAACAGCGAAAGCGTATCGGCATCAAGTTTTACAAACTGCGCTGCTTCAGCAAATTGTTTAAGAGCATTAGAAAACAAAGGCATATTCATAGGATTGCACCCATTTCGGTTAACTAAACGTTAAGCAATGAGAATTTATAGATTTCCACCTAGAAATAAGCAAACTTTTTCACTTCTTGAAGTCTAACTATCAAGAAACGATAAAGGTCTGCAAAAACAAAAACCTGCAAATAGAGTAGGAAATCTGAACCGGTGTTTTCATTGCGAAATTTTTTACTCTCTTCTTCTGACTCTATTTTCAGATCGCTTCTGTTTTTAATGGATGGTACCTCCCCTAAAAAAATGGTACCGTAAAAACTGATCATCGGCTACGATTGCAGACAAATATGAACCAAAGAGATGTATGACCTATGATTGTTCAATGTCCATCCTGCGAAACTCGATTCTCGGTTGACCCAGAGCTCATCTCTGGTGTCAAAAATCCACGTTATCACTGCTCCCGTTGTGATCACCTTTTTGAAGTAAACAAAGCTCTTGCACTCAAAGAACAGGAGAAGACATCTCCTCATTTTGATCCAAAAGAAAACGAGGAAACACTTTTTTCAGAGACCCTTTCTCGAGAACAACTCGATCTCCTTCCCCTTGATGAAAGCCCCCTCATCACGGAACCGATTGCTCCTGTCTCGTTTGAAGACTTCTCCTCTGAAGAGGAGGAATCACTTCCACTTCTTACCGCACAGTGGCCAGAGGGAAACATTAGTAAACCTTATGAGGCGGATCTCAGAACCTCACTTCCTCCCGATCTTCAAAAACGCTTCGATCGCAAACCAAAATACAATAACGGCACAGATCTTCATATCTCCTCTCCTCCGACTTCTCCTCTCTCCTCTTCTCACTCGGAGATGACCCTGGAGCCTCGTTCGGAACCTAAAATACCAGCTCCTCTTTCGACAACTTCAGAAACACCATCACTTCCTCGAATCGATGATCTGAGTTTCGATCTTGTCGATCCTGGACCAAGCGAAGTAAAATTTCGACCTTATTATCCAAAACAGTTAGGTATTCAGAGCTTTCTTTCTCCGGTGCTCCTTGTCTGTTCGTGTCCGATAATAATCGCGCTTCTGTTTTTTGTATGGTCTCAGTTTCTCTCCTCAGATCCACACAACATTAATAAGCTCCTTTCAATGATTCGGTACCAGCCAGCACAACTTGCTCCTGCTGGGCTGAATCTAGTGAATTTACAGTCTGACCTTGTTACCCTCTTTGATGGGAAACAGGTCTTAGAAATTGAGGGGATTTTGAAGAATGCCTCATCAAAGGTTCTTCGCGATATTCAGATTGAAGCGCGGCTTTTTGATAAACAAAACCGCCCTATTGAAAAGAAGCTTGTTCATTACGATAGCTCACTGGGAACTGCCTCAACGATTGATAGTATGAAAAAGGAGTCCTTAGAGACGCTTGAGAAAAAGCTCCCCTCTAAGCAGAGTAGTTTTGCACCCCAAGCTCTTCAAAACATCCGGATAATCTTTACCGGCGACATCGAAAACGCCCGCTGGTTCACAACTCGGGTGTATACGGTAAAAGAAGGCGTCAGAAAGAGCGTCTAACTCTCCTCCTCTGCGTTATATAAAATATCTGAAAGTAAGATCGAAGCGATCGTAAGTGATCCGAGCGCTATTTTTATATAACGCAGAGGTTAGAGGTTAGCAGAGGACGCGGAGGGGAAAAGAGGAGGACTATTTTTCTGAATCTGTTTTTTTCTCACCATCAGTTACATCAATGGTTTTTGCATCGCGCATGCTCTTTTTGAAATTCTTTATCCCTTCTCCAAGACCCGAACCAAGCTCAGGGAGTTTGCCGACTCCAAAAATAATCACTACGACAATCAGTATTAAAACAAGTTCCCCTGCACCAAGACCAAACATGAAGCCTCCTTAATCGTCGCCCGACAAATAATATGTTATTGTGTTTCTGTTTTTAACATACATAGTGAGCACATGAATTCACAGGGTTTCTTATACACCAATCCCTTCTTAGAGCCAAAACAGTCTGAGGCGAGATATATCACCTTTGCCCTAAGTCTCTCACTCCTTTTTCATCTACTCCTTATTATAACCCTACAATTTAAAGAACCTGAAGCGATGAAGGAACCGATTATTATTTCAGTAATCACGGACCCTCCACTCACAAAAGAACAGCCGCTAACCGAGCTCATCCCTCCCTCACAAATAATCTCTGAAAGTGAGGCTGAAGAGAAACCCCCTACGGTTCCCACTGCCCATCTCTACGAAAAAGATCTCTCAACAAACAAAGAGCAGATAAAACGTGGGGTTCCCGCCAGTGCACCAATGCTTCGTATGGACGACACCGCTCTTCATCAAAACTTTGCTACTAATAAATCAACACCATCTTCTCAAAAAGAATCTTCAATATCCGTAGATCGTGGCTTGGGACTTTCAAAATCAATCACCGATGAACAACGTCTCCAAAAACTTCATAGTTACGAACCATTTTCCCGAAATAATTTTTTTACAGGCCCTATGGGAAGTCCTGACTACCTTCCCTCGATTCCCGATGGCGATATCACCTTACTAAACGCAAAGGCAGATCGTTACGCGGTTTTTGTAAGACGGGTGGCGATGCAAGTTTTTGGCGCGCTGAGAAAATTTAATTGGCAAAGCGTTACCCCAGGAGAAATTAATAAGATTCGAGATTTCGTAACGGTAAAAGCAACTCTTTCTGAAACGGGGAAACTTCTCAAAGTTGATCTCCTCCAATCAAGTGGAAGTCACTCCTTTGATAAGGTGCTACTCTCGGCAACACAGGAAGGGGCATGGGATCAAAACCCACCACAAGGGGCGATTACATCAGAAAAAACAATAGAGTTTATATTTAAATCAAGGTCCTGGAGCCAGGGTGGACAAGGTGGTTTAATGGAACAACGGTGGTTACTCCTTAGCACTGGGTTACTCTAAAGGCATTTCATCGGGGAGATATTGAACACAGAGTTTCACAGGGTTACACAGAGTAAAGAAAAGACTTTAAGATTTAACTCTGTGTAACCCTGTGAAACTCTGTGTTCAATTAAAGATCCATAGAAAGCTTCGTGTACTAACACAAAACAGCTCTAACCTACACTTTGCACACGTTCCACTTCGGGTATTTTTCGAGAGACCCGATACGCAAGAAGAGAGAGCACTGCAGCACCTAAAAAAAGCACATTTAAAGGAAGTGGGGAAAACACCTTTGTTCCCACACCAGCTAACATCCGACCGATAATCAACCCCGTTCCCGGTCCAAGAGCTAAAAGTATCCCCTGTCCTCGTCCCCGATAATCCTCAGGAAGAAGCCGATAGATAAGTTTCATCGAGGCAAGTTGCGTCGTTCCAAAACTAAAGGCATGGAGCGTTTGGGAAAGTAAGATAAGGGCCACCGAGTCAGTCGCTGCCAGCACCGTCCAACGAACCACGGAGATGATAAGACTGAGACGAAAGATCGTTCGAAGAGAAAGATATTTTTCGATCGTATCAAAATAAAGAAGGGTCAAAACTTCAGCAAGCACTCCCACACTCCAAGCAATAGCAGTGAGCTTTCCACTCCAGCCAAGTGCTTGAAGGTAGAGAGAAAAATAAACATACAGCACCGCCATTGCTGCCCACGCAAGGGCTGCACTTACTAAGAGCGGAACAAAAGCACTTCGTTCGGGAAGAAAAAAAAGTGTCCGGAGCCCTCGATCTCCATGTTCATGCTTTCCGGGAGTAGCGGAGAGATCATTTCGCACAATGAGCGTTGTTAAAAACAACCCAAAGAGAAACACTGTCCCGAGCACCCCAATCACCTCTTCACCAAAGAGGTCGATGCATTTCCCTCCGCATAAAGTAGCAACGATAAAACCAAAAGAACCCCATAAGCGGGTCTTTCCATAGTTAAGTTGTTTTGAAAATGAATCTTTAATCGCTACAGATTCTACAAAAATCAGCGGCACTCGAAGAAAAAAGAGAGAGAGAAACCAAAAGAGTGCTACGGGGAGGAAATTCGAAATTGAAAGAAGCGGAAGAAACATAAAAAAGCCTGCTCCTGAAGTAAGAAGCACAAGATTTCGCGGTGAGAATTTGAAATGAGAAAGATGGAGCGCAACAAATGGCGAGAACACGGTAGCGACATTTGAGATCGCCGTAAGGAGGGCTATCTGAAAATAGTCAAAGGAGAGCCTCTTAAAGTGTAAAGGAAAGTAGGCTACCTCTATGGCAACAAAGCTGAAATACACCGCATAAAACATGGAGTAGCGGAAACGGGTAGAGGAAGGGAAAAACATTTCTCAGTAGCACCTGTGGTAATGATCATGAAGCATTGCGAGAAGTGTCTGCATCTTAACTTATTGGAGCAGTTTTGTGCATAACATGTGGAGATGAATCGGTCATGCTTCTTGCGTATGTTGCTTTTCCTATTAACGGCGGTCATACGATCGCGCTAAGTATTGTTCCCCGGCAACGAGATGAGCACTCCGGTCCCTTTCGTATTGATCTCCTCTTTCAAAGCGAGGCCGCAGTATTTTGGATTGGCGGAGAGGAGGCAGTCATGGTGCAAGAAAATCCCCAAGAACGAACAAAGATAATCTGCCCAGTTTCTCCTGCAAAATTATTTCTCACCCCGAACACCCCCGGTGAACCAGGAATCGTAGCTCAGAAGGTGATGATTATCGATCATGGTGATGGAGAGTACGAAACAAACTACACCATGCAATCACAAACGAAGTGGCAACCATGGAAGCCATGCCGATTTGATTGAGGATCCCCCCCCCACAGCCCCAATCTCTAGGGCGGAGTTACATAGTTATTTTTCATTCTTTTTGCTACACTCCCACACATGAACGTCCTCATTGTCGGGTGTGGTGATATCGGTAACCTTCTTGGAGAGCTTTTTCTCAAAGAAGGAACAACGGTCTGGGGCATCCGACGAAACATTCGTAAACTCTCCCCCGGAATCACCCCCATTGAAATCGACCTTTCCCAACCAATTAATCGCGAACTTCTTCCTTCTGAGGTTCACTATGTTTTTTATTTAGCTGCCGCCGACGAATCAAGTGATGAGGCTTACAAGCGAGTCTATGTTGATGGGGTAAAAAACATCCTCCAGGCGCTTCGAAAACAGGAAACTTTTCGGCGATTCTTTTTTATCTCCTCAACCAGCGTCTACCATCAAACCGACGGCGAGTGGGTTGATGAAGACTCTCCTGTAAAACCAACACACTTTACCGGAGTGCGGATGCTTGAAGGGGAAACGATCGTCAAAAACAGCGGACTTTCTTTCACAACAGTTCGCTTCGGTGGTATTTACGGAAGTGGAAGAGAGAGACTTCTTGACCGGATAAAAAAAGGAGAGGAGAAACTCACCCTGGGAAGAGCTCCGCTGTACACAAACCGTATTCACCGCACAGATTGTGCACAGATTCTAAAACACCTCACAACTATCTCCTCCCCTCATCCCCTCTACCTTGGTGTCGACAATGAACCTGCAGAAAAAAACAGTGTGATTTCTTATCTCTCTGCCGTTCTAGGAATTACTCCGCAAATCGGAGAAAGTAAGACACTTTCTCCGATTCAAAGGCAAAGTAATAAACGTTGTAGTAACAAACGCTTACTTGCTACGAACTTTTCTTTTATCTACCCAACATTTCGTGAAGGGTATGAAGAGCTTTTAGCTGCGAAATAAGAAAAACCTTCTTGTTTTTATCCTCTTCTACGCTATGATCTCACTAGAGCTGTTCCATTTTGGATAGGGCAAAAACACCTGTCGTGGGGGGCGGTGCGCCACAAAACGACAGCAGCGGTAAACAATAACGATATTGAGGGGGCGCGCCGCACA
>CAZDIO010000036.1:0-5712 GCA_964505555.1 uncultured Bdellovibrionales bacterium | reverse complement strand
GAAAACGAAGGCGGGGCGGGTTTCTAAAAAACTCTTTTTCATAAAAAAATATTTCTAAGAAAGTCTTCTTTCCCCTTGACAGTTTTCGAACACTCTTCTCGGGGGCTTGGGGGGAGTAATTCGTTTCAGAATTTGAGAGTCCTTTGTGGTGCGCATAACAGGCTTGTTGCTGAGCAGGTGTATGGGAAAGAGTTTATGGAGAGATTTTATTGAGGGCTGAGGGTGAGACTCTCCCGAGGACATTACAAATAGAGATTATTTGAAACTATTAACGTGTAGACATTTTTTAGGACAGGACGGTCAGGACCAGGATAAAGACTCATTTTGTTAGAAACTCTTAAATTATCCCTGAAGTAATTTTTTCAATTCCGGATTGAACTGGGTGATGAAATCTTGAAGAGCTTTTGATGCTACTTCTTCAGAAGCACTCCCCCTCACCCCTTCTAAGTTCGTACTGACCTCGATAATTCCCCCATCACTTCGACCATGAAGGAGAGTTTGGAGACTGATCTGGAGAAGTGCTTCCCACTCTTCATGATAGGTTTTTTCTCCACTAAAAAACCAGTAGTAAAAAAGAGATTTTGACTGTTGATACTCTCCGATCAGGCTATTAATGGAGAGAGTGTTGTCGTTTGTGACACGGAGCTTTTTTGCTTTTTTTCCGGACACCCGCCAGCCGTTTGCAGGAAGGCAGATTGCAGGAGAATGTTTTGCGGCTTGATATTCACCGCTTTGTTTCTTCCAATAGCCAATATAGAGAAACACCTTTTCTCCCTGTTTGTTTGTGTAAAGCCTTCGAATCCAATGATCAAGTTGGAGAACTTGTCGAGACCGAACTCCGAGATCGGCAAGTTCTTCTCCCTGCCAATCACCTAATAGAAGAGGGAGAGTTTTAACAAACACCTGTTTCGGTGCTGAAATATGTAATGAACCACCGAGAAAATTTGTGCCGATTAAGGTGCTCAGCAGAATGCCCAGCGCAAGTAAGGATCCAGAGAACGATATAACTCGTGCGCCGATCATCCTCTCCTCTGCTCATGAAAGTTCAAACGTGGAATTTTTCCAAGGAGCAGCGAAATGAAATGAAGAACGATCAAACCGAGAAAAAAAACAACGAGCCCCGAGAAACTATGGAAAAATCCGGTTGCCGCACGAGGATCATAAAAATGTGATAACACACCGGTCAGCGCAACACGAAAAACATTAAGCGCCATGGCTACGATTACAGAAAGTAAGAGTAAGGTAACTTGAGCAATGAGTGGGCGCGCCGTAAGCGCAATTACCACAAGGGCGACCGTCAAAATGGCCATCATTGAGCGCATGCCACTGCAGGCTTCTTCCACCAGGAGACGCATGCCAGGAATTTCGATGATGTTTCCCATTAAGTGCACTGGGACGTTAAGAAACTCTAGGAGCGAGGCGCTCACTTTTGCGGCATACACTTGAAAAGGATGAAAGAGTTTCGGGACAAGAGAATCCGGTAAAGGCTTTGCCATAAAATTAAGAAGGAAGGGAAAAATAAAGACACTACCGCGCTCTTTCCCAAAGAGAAGATAGAGTGCTCCAACAACAGTAGGGAAAAATGAAATCCATGAGGCAAAAAGAGACCCTGATGCTTGGCCGACCAAGTATAAAAAAGCCCCCCCGAGCATGAAAGCCACACCAATCAAGGAAAATTGCGGTTTCGATGTCGATGAAAACAGCTGTTGTATCTTCTTCTTTCGCTCCCACAATAAATAGAGGGTAATAAACGGTAACAATAAACCATGAGAATAATCATCGTCTGTCCAGCAGATATGAGCAATATCGCCTAATGTGGGAGCGTAGAGGATAAGAAGGGTGAGAAAAACACCGCTTGCAATAATTAGCGGAAAGGCTGGAAAGCGGAAACGACCCGGAAATAAGAAGCTATTTCGGCTCTCCATGTTTCTCAAGCGATTTTACTACTTTCCAAAGCGTTGTTATTACTATGACTCCATCTTGGAATGAGAGAGTAAGGCTTTGATTTTATTAAGAACAAGGCTATCGATAAATTATTGTTTTGTCAAAAGTGGACTACGAGAGGAGATGAGGCTGTGAGCGATCAAAGCGATGTTCAGAAAGAGATAAAATCGGGAATACAAACTATTACGTTTCACAATGAACGAGGCAATTCGCTACCCGGAGAAACGCTTCGGAGGTTACGTGATGTCGTAGATGAAGCGGGAAAGGATACTGCAGTGCGAGTGGTGGTTCTTCAGAGTAGAGGAGAAGGAGCGTTTTGTGGTGGGGCATCTTTTGACGAACTTCTCTCCTTAAAAGATCCGCTTGAGGGAAAAGAGTTTTTTATGGGCTTTGCTCGTTTGATTCTCTCGATGCGCCGATGTCCGAAGTTTATCATTACCCGCGTGCAGGGAAAAACAGTGGGCGGCGGAGTGGGAGTTGTGGCCGCGTCAGATTACGTTTTTGCTCATAGCGCTGCAGCGCTTCGCTTAAGCGAGCTTGCCCTAGGAATCGGTCCTTTTGTTGTTGGACCAGCAATCGAGCGAAAAGTTGGGGTAGGCGCCTTTCAAGCTCTTGCTCTCGATACCGAATGGCGTGATGCTGCATGGGCAAAAATACACGGGCTGTACACCGATCTTTCAAACGATCACCAGGAGCTGATAACAAAAGTTTCTACCTTTGCAGAGAAACTCCAGAAACAAAGCCCCCAAGCAATGGCGGAGCTAAAAGCGACGTTTTTTCGAGGAACGGAGGAGTGGGAGGAGCTTCTTGAAAAGCGCGCTGCAATCAGTGGGAGACTTGTTGTGGGGAAAGAAGCACAGGGGATTATCGCACAATTAAGAAAGTAATAAATGAGCGTCAGAGCATCGAGCAACTGCAGAGGTGTGCGCCGCGATAACTTGTAATTATGCTACCACTACTTCGAGTACTTCCTAAAAATCAGCTCAGCTACCTTGTGGGACGACTCTCCTCGCTTCGGCTCCCACCTTTTGTGCAGAAAAAAATACTTCGCTGGTTTGTTGACCGCTATAATGTCAATCTTGATGAGGCGCAAAAAACATTAGAAGAGTATCCAAGTCTTTCTGAGTTTTTTGTTCGTAACCTAAAAGATGGTATTCGACCGATCGGTGAGGGCGTTGTTAGTCCTGTTGATGGAGCGATAACATCGTTTGGTTCTCTGGAAGGAGAGAAGCTCCTTCAGGTCAAGGGGAAAACGTACAGTGTCTATACGTTGCTTCAAGATGAAACGCTCGCAAAGCGTTTTGTTGATGGTTTCTTTATTACTTTCTATCTGGCCCCCCCTGACTACCATCATATTCACTCTCCCGTGGATGGACAGATCCGAGAACTCCATTACATCCCTGGGGCTCTTTGGCCGGTTAATGAACAGAGCGTAGAAAAGATCAATCAATTGTTTGCAGTAAACGAGCGGATTATTACCGCTATTGAAAGCGAGCTGGGAATGGTGGGGGTGGTGATGGTTGGGGCTACCAATGTAGGCTCAATTCGTCTTAGCTTTGATGATCTAAGAAGTAATCAATATCTCCTTAAAAAAGGAAAAAAGCTTCATCGTACCTACGTTACGCCTAAACTAATCAAGAAAGGAGAGCGCTTAGGAACTTTTCACTTCGGCTCGACAGTAATTTTGCTTTTTGAGAAAGGAAAATTTACCGCCACAAAGAATATAAAATCCGGTCGAGTCCGGTTTGGGCAGTCGCTTACGGAGGTTCGATGAAAAAGCTTCTCCTTGGAACACGACCAAGTAAGCTGGCAATTTCTCAGAGTCGCTTCGTTGTCAGCGCACTGAAGAAATTACAGGTTGGACTTGATTTCGAAATTGTAGAGATCGTCACTGCCGGAGATAAGAGAAAAGAACAAGGGGTCTCTGACAAGAAGGAATGGGTTTTAGAGATAGAAGAAGCACTGCTGAATAAAGAGATCGATTTTGCTGTTCATTCTGGAAAGGATGTTCCTGTCGATATTATTCCCGATTCGATCTTATTTCCGGTCTTATCGCGTGAAGATCCCTCTGATGCTTTTATTGGGAAGTTACATCGTACGTGGCGAGAGCTTCCTCATCGTGCACAGATCGGCACGTCAAGTGAACGACGAAGAGCACAACTTCTTCGGTTGAGGCCGGATCTTGAAATTGTGGATCTTCGGGGCAACGTGCCGACAAGAATTGAAAAACTTGAGCAAAGTAAAACACTAGCAGGGATCGTACTTGCCAGTGCTGGGATTAATCGTCTTTCTTTGAAGGCTGTTATTTCGTCACAGTTTTCGACACAAGAGATGGTTCCAGCGATGAATCAAGGGATCTTAGTTGCGCAGTGTCTTAAAGAGCGAAGAGATATCTGCGCGCTTTTGCAAGCGCTTTCTACTGATGCGCTTCAGGCGGTTTACGCCGCAGAACGCAGATGCATTGCTACGCTCGGAGCGCATTGTCGTTCCGCGGTGGGGGTATATGGAGAGATTGTCTCTCAAAGATTGCAGCTCCAATCGCGGGTGCTCTCTCGAGATGGGAAAGAGATCTGTGAGGAGAGAGTAGTGGGGGATCCAAAGAATGCGTATTTGTTGGGGGATGAGCTTGCAGAGTTGTTGATTGCAGCGGGGGCGAAAAAACTACTTGAGGTGGAATAAATTCAGCTGAAGAGTTTTTGTTAACGTCTCCTTGGACTTTTACTTCTTCTTCTCCTGAACTTCGACTTGCTCTTAATAGTGCAAGAGCAAGTGCAAGTCGAAGTTTAGTAGAAGGAGAAGGGAAAGAAGTGGGAGTTTGAGGATGAGTATAAGTGATATAAATCAGTACCAGCGTGTATCTGCACATATTGAGTTTGAACTCGTTTAGATTTGAGTACACATCTTTTTGTGACGAAACGTACAACTGGCGATTGCATATTTTTGATACAATGGGGCTAGATTGGAATGCACTGCTGTTTGTGATATGTTCCCCCAATGGAAAGGAAACGAATCACCAGAGTTGCTTGTTTTGCCATCGCTCCTGCGATTGTTGCGTGTATTGGTGGTATCGGGTTTTTAAATCTCTCCTCTACTGTCGAAAAACAATTTGTAAAGCAATATAATCTGATTGTAAGCACTTTTATGCCTACGAAAGATCTTGCGGTGAGCGAGGTAAAGCGAGAGCTTCGGCCCTATCTTCATGGACCAAAGAGAAAAAATGATTCGGTTGTGTTTGATAAAGCATGTCCTCGTTTCTATGCGAAAGACTCTACTGTAGACTCTCGGCTTGAGCTGTTTCTTGCTGTTCAAGATGCTTCAAAACAATACTCTCTAAAAGATGAATTAGTGTTAGCTGTTATTGCGGTAGAGTCTCGTTGTGAACGGTTTGCGCGCTCTCAGGCGGGGGCTCTTGGTTTAATGCAATTAATGCCTAAAACTGCAAAATGGCTGGGAGTTGAAGATCCATATTCGGTTCGTGAGAATATCCTTGGCGGATCGAAATATCTCTCCATGCTTCTTTCGCGATTTGATGGGAATATGGAGATGGCGTTGGCAGCATACAATGTTGGGCCAGTGCATGTGGAGCGACACGGGAAGGTCCCAGATATCTTAGAAACACGAAAGTTTGTTTCTCAAGTGCTTCACTACTACCGATCACTTATTGCCCATAATGAATTGCAACCCAAGGGTGATTCAAACGTTGCTCTTGATAAAGCATAGAGCCTCTAACAAAATGAAAACGTCTGTCGTTGCGAGCGAAGCGAAGCA
>CAZDIO010000035.1:0-2177 GCA_964505555.1 uncultured Bdellovibrionales bacterium | reverse complement strand
GAAAGTTTAAGGCCTTCATCTTTGAGAGTTGCGGAGAGACCTTTTTTGTCGATGGTTCGAAGCACTCGGCTGGAAACTTTCAGACGAACCCATTTGCCAGTTTCTGAGTCAAATAATCGTTTATAATGTAAGTTCACATTCCAAACTTTTCTTCGTTTGTTGTTTGCGTGACTTACAGTATTTCCCGACTGGGGACGTTTTTTTGAAACTTTGCAGGTTCTAGACATAAAAACTCTCAAAACACTTACTTTTAAGGAGCAGCGAAAATAACGGTTTTTTTCAATAGAGTCAAGTGAGGTGGGTTAAGCGTTCGTCCCTCCCGGCTCGCAACGACAGGAGACACTGCTATTCGACACCCTCCCAAGCATGTACTAAGTCGCGGCAGGCCTGATTGGGTTCTGGTGCAAGGAGTACCGAAGTAATCGTTGCGATCCCGCTTGCTCCGGCTTGACGAACTGATGGTAAATTTTCTGCGGTAATGCCTCCGAGTGCAAAGAGAGGAACCTGAATGTAATTTGAGAGAATTTTTAACGAAGATAGTCCAAGTGGTGTTCTCTCGTCGTTTTTTGAAAGAGGAGAAAATATCGGACTTAAAAAAACATAATTTGCACCAGCACGACAAACCTCATCTGCCTCCTCAATACTATGTGCTGAATATCCAAGGAGAAAAGAGTCTCCTAAAAACGCTCGCGCATCGGGAAGAGAGATTGATCTCTTATTGCAGTGAACTCCATCAGCATTACAGGCTTTAGCGAGATCTGCTCTCCCGTTAAGAATGAATTTTGCACCGTATTTTTGACAAAGAAGAAGGCACGCCGAAGCTAAATCTAGAATCTCCCGATCACTTGCTGCAAAATCAGAAAGTTGTTCGCGTAGTTGAACAAATCCCACGCGTCCCTCACCGCCGTGAAGAGCTTTCTCTAGAACGGATAAAAGCCGTCCCTCTCTTCTTAGTTTCGCTCCATCAGTAATCAGGTAAATCGGTTGAGAGAGTGCTGGAGCCAAGGCTAGCGAATCATTCCAGACAGAGGGCTTGAAGCATTGGCATGAAGCCTCATCTCCATTCTTCCTGCAAGAAAGGCCAGACGTCCTGCTTCTATGCCGTGTTTCATTGCTTCTGCCATCTTGATCGGATCTTTTGCACAAGCGATAGCGGAGTTTGTAAGAATGGCTGTTGCTCCTAGCTCCATCACGCGCGTTCCATCCGAAGCTGTTCCCACCCCCGCATCAACAATGACAGGAACTTTTGCCTGCTGAATAATGATCGCCAGGTTGTAAGGATTTTGTAACCCAAGGCCGCTCCCAATGGGGGCCGCAAGAGGCATAACAGCGGAAGCCCCAGCATCTTCACATTTTTTTGCCACCACCGGATCATCAGTAATATATGGCAAACAGATAAATCCTTCGTTACTTAAGATCTTACACGCTTCAATCGTCTTTTCGTTATCGGGAAAAAGAGTTTTTTCATCGCCGATGACCTCTACTTTTACAAAATCGCCTAACCCGGCTTCGCGCGCAAGGCGCGCGGTGCGCAGACAATCTTCAACGGTGTAACAACCAGCGGTATTGGGAAGGATCGTCAGGTTTGAAATATCGTCGAGATACTCAAGGAGTGAGGGTTTACTGGGATCGGTAATATTGACCCTTCTTACGGCGACGGTGATCATCTCTGCGCCAGCGGCAAGAGTGGCACGCCGTGTTTCCTCAAAATCCTTGTATTTTCCGGATCCCACAATAAGGCGGGAGCGAAACACCTTTCCTCCTATGGTATACTCATCGGAAGTAATTTGAGTGGTCGTGTTACCCATCTGCTTATCCTCCACCTACAAAATGCACTATTTCTAGACGATCGCCTGGTTGGAGTTTGGTAGTTTGATATGAGTCACGAGGAACAATTTCACGGTTTAGTTCGACAGCAATTTTTTTTGAGCCGAGATTTAACTCTTGTAAGAGAGTCTCAACAGTCTGGCTTGACACCATTCGCGGCTCACCGTTTATGTAGAGGTCTGTATTTTTCACGAAGCTTTTTTTCGATGTCTATTACTACAAGCAAAAATAACAACAATAACCGACTTCTCTCTGTCGTGGCGAGCGAAGCGAAACAAACGCATATTAACAAAGAGGGCTCGAGAATTCTTAGCTTCGCGCGCAACCACAGAAAAAAGTAATTAAAGGAG
>CAZDIO010000034.1:0-5175 GCA_964505555.1 uncultured Bdellovibrionales bacterium | reverse complement strand
AAAATCAGATAGGTTAATTCTGGTATGGGGTTACTTTCTATTACAACTTAAAACAAATTTCTTATTAAGTTGTTATCGTATAGATCTCAGAAAAGTTACCGATCAGCATGCTGTAATTTAAGCCGTTGAGGCAGTTAAAAGTAAGGTGCTACCAGCGAGCTCACATACAAATAATCCGAGAACTCCAGAGACCAGAAACATCAACTAAAAGGAAGATTGGCTTCTAAAAACGGCACTTGTCTTCCTTCTAGTGGATCCCCTCTCTCTTAACACGCATTTCACACGGTTGTGTAAAACATTTATTGTCTGTTAACCTCTGTAATTAGGGGAAACCGAAGGTTCTTTGGAAGTCATGGATTTGGTAAATTACAACGAGATGGTTTGAGAACAACGCGTTCTCGCATCTTCGTTGAAGGCAAGGTTTGGGAGATGAACAATGTTATCGGTACGGATGATCGCTGGTTTGTTGGCGCTGATAATGATGCCAAGTGTTGGAAGTGTAGAAACGTTACCAAACAACGTTTCTGCGGACAACACCGTTGTTATCAGGGAACTTACAGAACGACTCTTTGTATCTCACCGTTTACTCGTCGACTTTGAGCGTGAACTGATGTTGTATCAAAGAGACCGTCAAGACTGTGGGGATGAAAAGTCCTGGAACGGGAACAAGAATCGAACGGGGGCACGTCCTCATAATAGAGTAAGCCCCGATGGCTTTCTCGTTATCCAGCTGTCGGATAATGCTGTGGATGAAATTGGACTTGTCCTAACAGCGCTCAATGAAGAAGAACAAAGCGGCGAAGACATTGTTAATAGCAAAGATCCTTCAGTCATTGGATTAGCTCGAGCGGTGTTGGCTATAGAAAGCAGAGTCAAAGCGCTTGAGCAAAGGGTAAAAAAGGCGCGTGCTGAATTGCAGCAGCAAAAAATGGACGCGGTCTTCCAACAATTTTTGCGTCTTCTCACCTTACAAAGGGGTGTTTGATCAAGACTTCAGATTAAAGTCTGTGGCCATAACGAATTACGGCGGGTTCGCAACATTAAGCGAACCCGCCGGGTGCATCGACAGATGGTTTAAGGTTTCCCCAATTAACCAGATAAAAGAAATGTCTACCGGGTAGACATTTCCCTAAATAGAGCGCGATCAGACGGCGACCTAACAGGGAAACTCGTTTCCCAGAACGGTTTTACTCGGCACCTCTGGATCTTTTGGACGTTTGATCCCGATGGTAAATCGTAACGCCCCTCATTCAAACTTTAATCCCCGTGTTTCAGCGGAAATGTTTACCGGGTAATGAAGTACCCCTACACGAAGAAACAACAAATTGTAGTCCAAATCCTTCTCTTTAATGAACCAGATCTGCGGCTGGCGGGAAGACCCCGCCAGCCGTATTCGTAAACATTCAAGCTTCAACAACTTCAGCCTTATTCCGTGGCTTACGAGCAGCTACCCGAGTCGGAACTGCTTCGGTTATTGCCTCACGAAATCTGCGCACCGCAGAACGGCAAGTGGCAATATACGAATAAGAATACTTAGGCGCGAGATAGTCCCGGAACTTATTGAGCAATGCCTTAAAGTTGTTTTCTCTAAGGGCATTGAGAAGATTTTCTTTGTTTGCCTCCAAGACATCAACACTTTCACACTCATTCTCACTTAGCTTGAGATGAGTGATCAGCCAGCGAAGGAAAACAATCACATAAGCACGGTATTGACTCTTCGTTTCGCTGGATGTCCATTCCATTTGGTCCAGTATCTCATCAACAAACGGAACCCTGGGTGCTTGCGCTAACGACTGCTTTGTACGCGGCGACACAGGCACAAGCTGCAAAGGAATGCGGGGAGCTTGTGCTGCCGCTTTCTTCACCACCCGGGCAACCTGATGTGACGTTTCGTCCTGTGCGGCAGTGGCGATCACGGTTGGTTCTAAAATCATGACTCGCTGTGCCCACGTGCGCGCTCTCGCATCGATTCCTCGAACCGGAGCGCCACAATGCTCAAGATGGCAAGCAAGTGCATGAAATATTTCATTCGCCCCGACACAAGCACTCATCACCGGCACCCCCTTTCTCCGCAGACTGCTATCAAGCTGTTTGATTAGAAAATCGGCACCGCCATCAGAAAAATCGGCGCAAACTCTCCTGGTAAGCGTCCCCTTCGGAAGGTCTCCCACCGCAATCTTATGCTTATGGGGTGCATAGGCAAGCAATCCAGCTGCTTGCTCCTCGGCAGCGACATCGTCAATTGCTTGACCACCGCGACTGGCAATCATATGCGCTTGGTACACCTCTACACAGAGGAGTGCTAGCGCTTGGTACTCTGTGCGAATCCGCAAAACAAATCCGTTCAAAAATGGGATTAGCCTAAGCATCGTCCCCTCCTTTCAAAAACGAGATCTCCTAACCATCAACTACAACTGTTGTTCTTGCCTGTCTTCTTTCGCCCCATTCAGCCAATAAGAAAGGCAAGAACAATCAGTAACTTCTACCCAACAAAACTTAATTTATCTTTAGAATAAGAATTTCTTTTAAGCAAAAATAACGCAGGAAGGATTAAAATAAGAAAGAACGCTCTCCAAAAAAACCAATTGTATTAACGAATTAACTCTACCGCGCCTGTAAGTGGATAGAAATAGCTACCCGTAAGACATTAGGCATAAACTTCGAGCACGCATATCCCTTATCACTAAAACCGCCCCCCGGTCGTCGACAACGTGACGACCAGGGGGGCGAAGTAGTTTCAAATCCAAAACATGATCATGACGTTGTGTATTTGATCACGTTTTTTAGGTGAGCTTTGCGATGGTAAGGTCCTTTTTCATCTTCTCCTCGTAATGTGACATCCCACACTGTCGTATCTTCCTGGAGAGTGAAGCAACCACGTTCACGATCGTAATTCGCATACCCCGTGCGGGCTACCGATGACTTCTCAACAAAACTTCCCTTTCCGGAAGAGGTAAGATTACACACGGCCGTGTAATGCACCTGCATCCATCTTGGCGTTGGCGATGGCTCCTTGACCAGAACCGTGTAATCGTTTTTTAGCGTTCCGACGTCGGTTACAGGAGACGTCATACTCGTCGACCAGCGGGAACTTAAGTTGGCTTGCGTAGTTGGATAGAGAACATAGCGGGAACTTACAAAGGCATCGGCCATGGCATTGTCTGAGTATCCCTCGGACCATTCCTTGAAATATTCAGGCGGCACTTTGCTCCCATCTACTTCTTTGAAGATAGCCTCCATTCCACTTGCCTTGACTACCGTACACGGCAAACTCATCGACACCTCAAAGGAACGGTCAATAAGCTTGTCGAAGAACGCTTTACGACTTGCAATTATTGAGTTGTAATTTTCAAAAGCTGCTCGTTGATTTTCGTCGAGGTTCTCGAGGTCATAAGGTCGCGTTGGGTGTTTCGAGTTATAAAGCGTCAGAAAGACCTCGCGATTGTCTGCGAGCAATACCTTAAGCGCCATCTCGATCGAACGAAACGTATACTTCAAAACCACTTCGTTCGGGTTAACCGCGACAACTTCTTCATCGACATCGATTACCGTCCGTGTGTTCTGCGGAAGATTCTTCTTTGCCTCTGAAGTGGAGTTAAGATCTTGTACCGTTTGTTCTGATAGCTCCTCCATCCTGATAGAAGTTTTGCTGCCCACAACGAACTTTGGGGGATTCACCACTTGTTCTTCACGGCCACAAGATGCCAGAACAAGTGTTGCTCCCATAACCACAAAACCTTGCCACCTGAACGTTCGTTTCTTCGTTAACATCAACTGCTCCTTTTACCAGTTCCGAGTTTCCAAAAATCTAAAAAGCGGCCACTCCGCACCTATGGACGAGAGACTCGTTCATAAGTGCGGAGTAATTCCGTTTTCAGATTTTTTTAGAGATTGGTAAGGCCAACGAGAATAGACCAGAAACGTTGGATAGAGAACCTTTTAGCTTCTCGAAGTTTACACCGTTCTTAGATAATCGCCTCTTCTATGAACAGTGTAAACCGAACTTTCTACTTCCCCAATATAAACGGCTACAAAAAACATCGCCATTTAAGCGCAAAGAGCTAAGCAACAAAATTATATACTATATAAATAGAACAAAGAGCCAACAACTAATGTTTATCTGGCAAGAATTACCAGTTCGGAAAAAAAGAAAATCCGGAAAATCCGGGACAGTGATCTATCTCTAAAAGGAAATAGGTGCCTGTCAGGACATTCTGAACATTCTGGAACATTCTGGTATGGGGTTACTTTCTATTACAACTTAAAACAAATTTCTTATTAAGTTGTTATCGTATAGATCTCAGAAAAGTTACCGATCAGCATGCTGTAATTTAAGCCGTTGAGGCTGGTCTGGGGATGGTGGATGCCAACTAAAAAAATGCAACGCCTTCAATAACTTACATAACGATAAAGCTCTTCTAAATTCATTCATCATCTGCGTTGAATTTTTCAAAAATCTGTTGGTTTTGAAAAAAATCCTTGTAAAAAACATATAATTATATGTATATTATATACATATGTCTCCTACATTACTTAAAATGGGTAATCTTCGAGTGGTCATTTACCCAAAGGATCATAATCCACCACACGTTCACGTAATTGGTCCAGATGGGGAGGCAAAGTTTACTTTGAAGGATTTTGAATGTGTTTTTGTACGGGGTTTTTCCAAACGGGACATACACCGAATAAAAGTTTTCTTGCACGAACACAAAACTTTATTAAAGGAGGCCTGGGATGACTATCAAGCGTAACATTCAATACGGAACGAAAGATATTCTTAATGACGAAACCTTTAATCCAAAAAAGGTCAAGGTTCGGATTACAACCTTCGTTGATGAAGATGTACTTATGATGCTTAAGGATTATGCAAAAAAACGCGGCGGGAAGTATCAGTCTGTTTTAAATGCACTTCTTCGCTCCTTCTTTGATAAGCCTGCACCTAATACCAAAGTTCAAGGACTTTCCGAAGAAAGAGTGCGAAGAATTGTGCGGGAAGAATTGAGAAAACAAGGTTAGCGGAGAAAAAGAGGCAGGTCCGAATGGCATTAAGATAAGCGTTTATCGAGCCTTTTTTGAATAACACAGAGTTTCACGGAGTTCCACAGAGTTAAATTCATTAACTTTTTTTCTTCACTCTGTGAGACTCCGTGAAACTCTGTGTTAAAATACTTCTTA
>CAZDIO010000033.1:0-15340 GCA_964505555.1 uncultured Bdellovibrionales bacterium | reverse complement strand
ATACGCGCGAAACTCTCCCATCCCCTTTGCCGCCGCCGTCTTCGTCATCGCCGCCGTTAGGGTCGTCTTCCCGTGATCCACGTGCCCGATCGTCCCTACGTTCAAATGCGGCTTCTTCCGCTCAAATTTCGCCTTCGACATTCTTTTAATCTCCAGTATTAGTTAGTAAATAACGTCGATTGTTTTAACTTTGCATTTTAAAAACTTCTTTATTGCGGCTTAAAGCAAAGTAATCAATAATCGCTAAATCTTCTTCAAATGTTCTTCAAGCCCACGAAGTTACATGAAAATTTAATTCTTAGCCTTTTAGTAGGCTTCTCCCGATTACGAAAGCAAAGAACGCTAGCACAAAGGTTTCTGGGTGTAAACACAACCGAGGGAGAGTTTTTGGAGACACCTAATAATGACCGCAGAGGTCACAGCCACTAAGTTAAGGATTCTGAAAGAAAGATTTATAGAACCACAGAGGCGCAGAGACACAGAGGGAAAAGGGATTTTATTAATCTTCTCTGTGTCTCTGTGGTTCTATAAAAATCCTTAATTTAATGGTCGTGACGCAGGGGTATCTCGATATAAAATATGGAATGGAGCCCACGCCGGGATTTGAACCCGGGGCCACCACCTTACCAAGGTGGTGCTCTACCCCTGAGCTACATGGGCCCAAAAGCGAACTTTGCCGCAAACTCTTCGTTGCGAGCAATTGCTGCGGTGCTCATGTGCAGGAAGCACATTCCGCTCCTCCCAATTGCTCGCGCCTCGATTTTGCACCAAATTTCGCTTTTGGGCACAGATCTATCAAGGCAACGAACAAACTTCGCTCCATTTTCGTAAAGATTTTGGCCCAAATCGAGGCGCAGCAATCTCCCGCAACGAAGAGTTGGGTCAAAAGCTTCACGAAAATGGAGCGGGAGACGGGACTCGAACCCGCGACCCTCAGCTTGGAAGGCTGATGCTCTACCAACTGAGCTACTCCCGCAAAAAGGAATTGAGCTCAAAAGCCCAATTCCTTTTTGCGTCCTGCTCAGTTAAATTCACAAAATCAAACTCACAAAAAGCCAAGCTCCAAAAAATTGGAGGGGATAGGATTCGAACCTATGTAGACGTGAGCCAGCGGGTTTACAGCCCGCCCCCTTTAGCCACTCGGGCACCCCTCCCTATAGCGAGTTCGACCAGTAACAGACGAATTACATGAAATCAAGATAATACAGTTAAGGAATCTTGATTTGGAAAACCCCGGACCTCGAACAAAGGCGGCTTGCTATCCGTAGGTTCAACTTTCCAAAGGAAGGTTGGGAAGCTCTTAGTTTCGAACCTATAATTTTTCAGCTCTAGACAGGTTAAATTTTAGCCAACCTAACAATACAATCACGGCACAAGAAACAACACTGTTTTCGTCTGATTCGGTGTGAGCTTTTTGGGTTGAACAACGTCAGCTCTTTTAAAAATTCTCCAGCCCCTTTCTATAAGCAATCCAGAAAGAGGATGGGTATCGGGAAGCATCGCTCCGTTAAACTTCCAAAACTTGAGGACCTCTTGCCATTTCCCTCCAAGAGAAGTTAGCTCTTGATAATCCGCGCCCACACTCCCTTTGGGAGAATCGAGTGGGTGAAGAAAGAACAGTTCGCGATCATCAAAAAAAATCTTTACCTTGTTTACCGAAAGAAGATCTGAAAACTCTGGACTGTGAAAAAGGCGTAATTCTTCTTCCTCTCCATAGTAACTTACAAGAGAGGAAATCCCTTCCTGAAGCTGCATCCTCTGCTGATCGTTTTTTGAAAAAACCTTTCCGATGCTCGGAAGAAGAAGTGCGCTAAGACAAAAGGCAAGAACTCCCCTTTTGAAACAAGACTCTTTTTGGGCCGATTCCTGCAGAAAGTGTTTTCCAGTCTTCCCAACAACAATCGAAATAACAACAAAGAATACGAGGTAATACTTTGTTGTAAAAAGAGCCAAGATAACCGAAGAAAGCGCTAGAAGGGAAAATCCTGCGGGAAATTCAAGCTTCAAAGAAAGAAGGAAAAAAACAAGGAGGACTACAAATCCCACTAAGAGCTTCTGTTCATGGAAATTTGGAGATTGAAAACCAGAAAGCGAAGAAAAAAGTGCTTGGTGAGAGGAGAGGATCTTCAAAGGATAAAAAACTAAGGCGCCAGACATATTGTAAGCCTGAAGATTGCAGGCAGAAAGAACAGAAACAATGCCAAAAATAATGAAATATTTTCTTCCTTTCCGAAACTCCCTCCGAGAGAAAGCTCCCAGTGCCAACAGCAGTAAACACCAGGGAAACACAAAAGAGCTGCGATCACTTTGAAACCATAGAAGAGAGCCTAAAAGAATCTTCAGAAGATCCCCTCGCTCCAACCGAAAACTCCAAAGCAGCAAGGAAGGAAGGAGAAGAATTCCCCAGAGATGAGAGTCTTCAGAAATATGCACCTTACAAAGAACGAGGAATATCAATACTGAAAGAAAGGAAGAAACCTTTCCCAGTTGGAAAAAAGAAGCCAGTTTAAAACACCCCCAAGCGCCGATAAAAAAACAAAATGCAATAAAGGCGATTCTCTGGAGATCGCTTGCAGAGATAAGAAATGAAAAAATAAAATGTGCCCACTCTATCGGCTCCCAGCTTACCCCTGCCAAGCTCCACGAAAATGGATCCGAAAGAGATAAAGATTTTGCTTTAAAGATCGCTTGGCCAAATGTGCTACTTTTTTCAAGAGCTAACTTCTGAAGAGCACATGGAGAAAAAGCAAGAGAAACCAACAATACAAAGAGTATGAGCATCAACCCATAACGAACCCCTTCCTCACTTCCTGTCTTACTCATATCCTCTCAAAGAAAGAGATTTGAAGATTTCATTTTGTTCGACTAAAGACCTCTAACAAAGTAAGTTCCTGTCGTTGCAAGCCGGGAGGCCCAGTCGCCGGGCGAAGCGAAGCAATCTCAAACCCTCATTGGCAATATGAGATTGCTTCGCTTCGCTCGCAACGACAGAGATGGACATCATTTTGTTAGAGACTTTAAGTTTCTCAACTCTGTTTTCGAAAGCCTGTATTTATGATAACCACAGTGAGCGTATTAACGCTCACAAAACATATTCCATGAAGACAACGCATGAAAAGAAGATTTTTCGAAAAAACGTTGCGGTTTTCGTTTTAAATGCTTCGGGAAAGATCCTCTGTTGTCACCGCAGTGATATTGAGGGTGCGTGGCAGGTTCCACAAGGTGGAATTGAAGCAGATGAAACAGAGGAAGAAGCACTTTTTCGTGAACTCGATGAAGAAATTGGAACCAACGATGTGGAGGTGCTGAGCAAACTTCCCACACCAATTCGCTACGAGTGGCCCAAAGAGCTTCATAACCGAGGCTTTCATGGACAAGAGCAAGTGTATTTTCTTGTTCGATTAAAAAATGAAGAAGCAATTAATTTACAAAAAAATGAGCCTCATATCGAATTTGATAAGTATGAATGGCTAAACGCAAAAGACTTTCTTTCTCGGGTAAGTGGTTTTAAGAAGGACGCCTACCAACTAGCATTACAGATGTTTCAAGATCACTACCCCAATTTGAAGTAACTACATCTCTCCATTACAGGTAAGTTCCGCATACAACGCTGCGTGATCAGAGAGCCTATTCCATGGAGCTCCGGTCAGCACTTCCGCCTCAGCGATCTCCATCTTTCTACAATAAATGCGATCCAGTGGCAGAATCGGAAATCTACTAGGAAAAGTGCGCACATGTTTTCCGTAATGAGTATAAAACACCTCATCGACGTTAAGGTGCTTGAGTAATCGATTTGATACCCGTTGTGTCCAGTCGTTAAAATCTCCTGCGATAATGATAGGAGAGTGAGCTGTATCCTTCTTTACCAACTGACATAACTTTACAATTTGTCGCTTCCGATCTCGAGAAAGAAGCCCAAAGTGTGTGCAGTAACACCAGATCTGCATCTGTCGATTAGGAATTTCAATACATGCCCGGAGTACTCCACGCGCTTCGTAGCTTCGTCGAGAGATATCCACGTTAGAACTTTCGATGATCGGATACTTGCTTAAAATAGCGTTTCCATGATGCCCAGCGTCATACACAGCGTTCTTCCCATAGGCAAAATGATCCCAAACGCTATCGGCAAGGAATTCAAACTGTGTAGCGCTTGGCCAATCTTCTACATTCTCCTGATGCTCTCGGTGTTCTCCTATGACCTCTTGCAAAAAAACAAGATCGGCTCTGACCAATCGAATCGCTTCTTTAATGCCCTGGAGAATGAATTTTTTCTTCCCGGCCGAAAACCCCTTATGGATATTGTACGACAACACTCGAAGTGAAAATTGCTTATCATTCATAACCAATACCTAAAAAACAACGCCAACTTTCCAATCCCGCGTTTAATAAACGACCGCGCTGGAACATCGTCAAGAAATACCTCTTGAGATTGAGCGAGATCTACAAGAAACTGACTTCTCAACGTCTCCTGCGAGCTTTGATGAGTAAGAACAATATCAACTTCTAAATCATGAATAAGGCTACGACTATTAATATTGCTTGTTCCTACCGTCATCCATTGATCAATGATCAAAGTTTTTGCATGAAGCACCGCAGGAAGATACTCAAAGATCTTCACTCCTGCGGTTAAGAGTGGTCGATACAGTAACCATGCAACCCACGGCATAAAAAACACATCAGAGCGCTTTGATAGTAGTATTCTTACATCAACCCCCCGTTTTGCTGCCCTCTCCAAGGAACGCCCAAGGGCTTCACGAGGAACAAAATATGCTGTGGTGATCCAGATCTCCTTCTTTGCAGCATCGATTCGCTTGATCAGTTCAGAGTAACATCGTTTTCTAAGAAACCTCGAATAATTTAATCGCACCAGTTGGCTTGAAGTATCTGAGGAACGAGGAAAACGTTTGGTTATTAAAAGTCGTTTATGAAGTGTTTTTCTTTCCCAGAGGCGCTCAAAAGCTGCGGCGAGATAAGAAACCTCATCTCCCGAAACACATACCGCTGAGTCTCGCCAAGCGCTTTCACCCTTCAGAGAGCGAAGATGAACATCCGAAATATTCATCCCACCGACAAACACTACCTCATTGTCGATGAGAATATATTTTCTATGCACCCGAATATTAAGTTGAAAAAGAAGCTCCGCAAAACGCTGCCGTTGCCCTCCTTGAAGATGCCTCTCTAAAACATGTTCCCAAGGAAGCTCGTGATAGACTTGAAATTCAACCTTCGTTTTTGAAAAAATCCTCTTTAAAATCCCTTTAGAGATAATCGATCCGATGCTATCGACGATCATCCGAATCGACACACCTCGCGCCGCCGCATCACAGAGCAAGTTGACAATCCTCCTTCCCAGGGTGTCATACTCGAAGGTATACATCTCAATGCTTACTGAGCGGGTTGCCTCACTCAAACTTTTTTCAAGCGCTGAGAAATATTCATCTCCATCGAAGAAAACTTTTTCGCTGTTCCACTTTTTGGTGCACTCTTTGGCCTCCTCTTTGGCCCACACTTTCTCTCCCTCGCTATCCCACCGCGTAGGGTCTTTCATTGGGAGAGAATCTCGATCTGCACCAGGGAGACACCAGCTTGAATGATTTGTAACTTCTGTGCCGCTGCCAAAGAGAGATCAAGAATCCGATTGGCGACGAAAGGACCTCGGTCATTTACCCGAACAACCACACTCTCTCCGTTTCGAAGATTCGTAACACGAAGGTGTGTACCAAAGGGAAGAGTTTGATGTGCCGCGGTGAGATTCTCTCCACGATAAATCTCCCCATTTGCAGTTTTTCTCCCCTCAAATTTGTTACCATAATAGGAGGCCATCCCCACAAGACTGGCTGTAGGTTCTTTCGGTACTGGGGTTACGGCACGCTCTGAACCGATAGTGCAACTTGCAAAAAAAAGCGCCAGGATAAGAAGTAATCCTAACAATATTCCTCTTTTCTCTTTTGATTTTTCCTCTATTGGAGGGGGATGTTTTATCATCTTGGGTTGGGTTCTTAGGAGGTTAGTTTATTGACCTTTATACCTTCTTTTTAAATATAACGCATAAGGGAGCTAGTATTTATCATTTTCTTTAAAAAGTGACACCGTTTCAGCCAATTACTCCATAACAGAGAAAGGAAGATTTTTACATGATTGGGACCGTTTCATGAGTAGCGCAAAACAAAATCAATCTATAGCAAAGCTCATCGTTGGCGCGATGACCATTGATGGCACGCTCAGTAAAGAGGAGCGTCAAAAGGTGGCAAGAACGCTAGAACGTATCGGCTTTGGTGAACTCATTGCGGACATGGGTGCCGCCATCGAGGAAGATGATGGCAACTTTAACATGCATCAGGAGTGCAAGGCCCTTCTTTTATCTCTTGGCGCAGAAGCAAAGGAGCTTGCCCCAATTATTTTTCGGGTGATCTGCGATGTGGTTTCTTGCGATCGCTACGTTTCTTCCCAAGAAGCACTTTATCTTAGCGCCGTTGCAAAGCGTTTAGAGATCCCTCTTAAAGTAGCGCAGTCAATCTTTAAACAGGTGCTTGCCGAAAGACGGGGTCGACTGGAGGTTGCAGCAAGTGGGATAAATGAAGCGATCCATCCGCACCTCAAGGAACTGCTAAATTTTGTAGGTTCAGAAAAGTTGGTTGGTCCTGTAGATGAGGACTCAATTGAAGGGATGATGGTTAATGCAGAAGAGACAGATGGAAGTATTCTCCCAGTTTCTCGAGATGAGCTCTCCCGGGCAATGACCATTTTAGGACTTCAAGCCAATGCGAAACTTACCGATGCAGAAGAGGTTTGGCGGGAAACCATTGATAACCTTAATCTCCCGAAGATGTCTCGCCTTGGAGAGACCTTTGTCTCTGCAGCAATCAACCGGATCTCAAGGATAAACGAGGCCTACAAGACGATCCTTCAATTTCATCAAGAGCTTGGAATTGCAAAATAAGGTCGATTTTAAATCGATCTCTCTCTAACAACTTCTAACTATTACATATTTTTTAGGCATTTTTTTTATTGCTCTCGGCACCAAATGTTCAGGGGGTTTTAAAATGTGTCGTTTTTAATATTTGAGATTAAACATCTCAACACCAACAACGCTCAACCCTTCATCTGACAACGCACGAGGCGCTGATACAACTGTATCAGCGCTTTTTTTTTGTTTAGGTCGTAGAATGCTATTATCTCAAATGGCGTTACGTTGGGCCCTGGTGAGCGCTTTTTTTAATGAACACAGAGTTTCACAGGGTTTCACAGAGTGAAAAAAGAAAACTAATGGTTTTAACTCTGTGCACCTCTGTGAAACTCTGTGTTCATCAAATTCTTCCCTTACATTATATGCAACTCCTAGCTTGATAGTCCGTACAATGTCTGTGGGAACTTTTGGGTTCATATAAGGCTTTACACGTTTTTTGCTCGTTGGACCGTTACTAGTCTTCGCAACAAGTAAGGATAGTAACGGTCCAACGAGACCAGAAAGCAGGTGGAGAACAATGAAAAAACCCTCGAAGACAGTGTGGCTGTCGATGCACGGCTTCAACCCGCCAAGAAACGAGACTGTGGTGTGGGAGATTGACGCCACAGTGCCCTGGGAGCAAGCTTTTGATGCAATCGAAGAAGCTGCAAGGGAGGGTCGACTGATCACCACGGTGGCGGTTAACTCGATGCTGGGTGCATACCTTTCTCTCGAGCACCCGTCTTGGTTCAACAGGACAGGAGCTGACAAGACGAAGGCCACTCCGAAGGTCGACGTCGCCCCAGGCGACTTCGTCTTTGAAGCCCGTCTACATAATGCCGGGCACCCTAACGCATCAGTGGAGGTGGTCCTTTGGCAGATATCTGCCGCTAAGACCGCCACTGCGAATGCGAAGTAGCGTTGGAACTTCCCTTAAGGGGTCTCCCATCCGGGAGACCCCCTTAAAGGGAAAATGTTTTTAGTGGCCCAAAGGTTCCTAATTTATTTTTTTAAAACAGAACTACTTAGAGTCAAAGTTTTCCTTACACCACGAAAGCACCTGATCAAGTTTCGTAACCAGTGGCTCAAACTCCTCGTCCTTCTTCGCAAGATCTCCCGCAAAAGCTCTTGCCTCTCGAAGTTTTTTAATAACCTCTTTAACGTTTCCCTTTTGAGGGGTGTCGTTTCTCTCCGCACAATCAACTCCCAATCGGGAAAGAACGTGCTGAGAAATGACGTTTGTAAAGTAAGAGATATCGTCTTCCTGATAATCCGCTCCACGAAGTGCATTCAGAAACGAAGCGCCATTAAAAAGAAACCACTCCTTCTCAAAGAGCGAGACCGCACAAAAGCCGTGTCCTTCAACATCGGCCTCAGACAAACGCTCCTCTCCATTTAATCTTACCCAGGTAGAAACGCTGTCACACAGCTCATTTTCAGGATGCCCCGAATGCCCTCGGATATGAGTGGGGATTATTTTAAAGCCTTTTGATAACTGAAGAAATGCCCGCCACAGACCTTGGTTTTTTACCGGATCTTTTGCCGCAGTCTTCCACCCATTTCTCTGCCAACCATGGATATACTCAGTTGCACTTTTTAAAACGTATTCGCTGTCACAAACCCACTGGATAATGTTTTTTTCAGTCTTGCTCTCAGCGTTCTTAGCATTAAGAAATGAATACCCAAGAAGTCCCGCTGTAATCTCTGATTCGTTATTTGTCGCCCCACCTAAGAAGGTCGCTAGATAAACGCGGTTCTTCGTTTTTGTATCTTCAATGATACATGCACCCGCGGCACTATTTCCTTTTTCACCACCACCATCTGAATAGAGGATGAAATCCAGATCTTTGGTTTTTGTGGTTTCTTTCATGGCTAATTTTTTAGGAACGATGATCTAAGTTCCTGATTTAAGTCCCTCAGAGAGCAAGAGTGAGAGCCGCTTCAAGAAAGCTTCATCATCAAGAAGTGCCTCACGAACCTCCTTTGCAAGACGCTCCGGGGTGTTGCCCTCAATATATTCTCGTAGCGCTTGATTGATAAGTTGCTGGTAACCAAGACCACCCCCCAAGGACTTCTCTCGGAAGAAATCTACAATATCGCCATCGATATTCATCGTAATTTTAAGCCGGGTATGTCTCCGGGGAGCTTTTGCTGCACTTTCACGAACTGGCTCCTCCTTGGAGGAGGGAAATAGAACCCGCCTTGTTGCTTTCGAAAAATTTACCCGCTCATTAATCATAGATCGTCTCAGGTTTTGCTGCCGCTATCCATACGAAATCTTGCAACTAGCCATACCATATGCAACTTTACCGGTTTGCGCACTACTTTTTTCATCAAGAGAGACACCACTTGTGAACCGTCATCAGTCAGAACATTCCCGCCTCATTTTATTTAAAAACAATCGCCGCAAACTACTTGAATCAGATCTTTTTCAGTCAATCGTAATGGAAAATTTAGGCTACCGGGTGTTTACCACTCTCACCACGAACATATCTTCTCAAAATGGAAAAACCATTGTGAGTCTTCCCTTTCTTAGATACCACCTTGAGCGCTTAATTCAGAATGGGAATGAGTTAGGGCTTCTCAATGTAGATTTAGAAGAACACGATCAGCAGTGGATACAAACCACCCTTCTTCGTGAGCTTGAACAACTTCCCTTAAATCTCAAACTCCACATCCGAGTTGTCCTTGACGAGAAAGGTACATACCTTTTTCTTACCGACTACACCTCTTTGTGGAGAGAAGGTGCGGGGGTTCATGCGATCTCTATACAGCTAGATCGCCCTCTGCCGCACTTAAAAACCACAAGCTCCGTAGTGAGCGCCTACGGCAGAGCGTGTGCAAGGAAAAAAGGGGTAGAAGAAGCGTTACTCGTAAATAGAGAGCTTTTTCTAAAAGAAGGGGCCTGGTCAAATATTTTTTGGTTTAAAAACACGGGAGCACTTCATACGATATCTACGGGTGTCCTTCCAGGCGTAACGCGAAGAGCCATCCTTGAAATGACAACCTGCGCCCTTTCAGAAATCCCCCTTGAAGATTTTTTCCATGAAGCTTCCGAGGCGTTTCTCTCTCAATCAACAACGGGGATCACCCCGCTTCTTACCGTCGATGACAGAGCCATCGGAGATGGAGCGATCGGTCCTTTGGTAAGAACGCTCCAAAGGGATTTTACCAACTACACGATGAATCACCCGACAACCGTTTTTGTACAAACATGAAACTCCCCTACGAGCAGATCTTCCATTTACCCCCTCCGTGGATAATGGGGATAGTCAACGTCACCCCGGATTCTTTCAGTGATGGAGGCTCCTTTGTACAAAAAGAAAATGCCGTCTCCCATGCACAGGCAATGCGCGATGTCGGTGCTTCGATCATTGATATTGGAGGAGAAGCAACAGGGCCGACCTCAATGCCAATTACGGCAGAAGAAGAGATTGAGAGGATTAAAGATAGTGTTTTACATCTTGCACCTGAAGTTTTTCTCTCCGTAGATACCTATCACAGTAAGACCGCTCGTTTTGCACTGGAAAACGGCGCACGGCTCATTAACGATGTCTCGGCCCTTCGTGCCGATCCAGAGATGGCTGCAGTAATCTCTGAACATAAGGCCTTTGTGGTCTTGATGTATTCAAAGGAAGATTCCTTAACTCCTCATGCAAAAAACACCGCTCGTGAATATGATGATGTCATTAAAGAGATCGCAGAGTTTCTTTTACGACAAATTGATTACGCGCTTTCTTTTGGAATCGCTCTGGAGCGGATTATTATCGATCCCGGGATGGGACGATTCGTAAGTCATGACCCAAAATACTCCTGGGAGATTCTTCATCGCTTAGAAGAATTTAAAACATACGGCCTGAATGTTCCTCTTCTTATCAGCACTTCAAGAAAAGGGTTTTTAGGAGGAAAAATAGAGGAGAGAGATCCCCTCTCTCAACTGACAGGACTCTCTGCTACCCTGAAAGGTGCACAATTTATTCGCACGCATAACGTAAAAATGGCGCATACGTTTTTTGCGGCATGGCAGAAAATCTTTTAATATTTCAGTAAGAAATAAGCTTTAGAGCCTCTAACAAAATGACGTTCCATCCCTGTCGTTGCGAGCGCAGCGAAGCAACGACAGGCGTTTATTTTGTTAGAAGCTTTTAAACTATTGAAAAAATTTATATTTCAATCGCATCCAGGTTAACTCGAGCGACTGTTGAACATTATCGATATTATTTACAAAGTTTAGAACTGCAGCAACCGATTCATCGATGACCGGGATGTGAATTAAAGGCATTTTAACGAGCAACATTAACACTCTCACTGCATACCAAATCAAGAGAATGAGCATGAACTCTACTACCTGTTGCTTTGAGATGTAAACCTGCCGCTCTTCAAATTGAGGTTCTGCATGAGATGCAAACATAGTGCTCCTTTACCTTTCATTTTAAACGTTCCTGAACCGACCCCAAGAGTCTAAAAGTGGGTCACAATAAGAGAATAAAGCAAATTCCAGGCCAAGGATCTCCCATAGAGAGATTAGTTCCGGTACCTTTACAACTAGCTGTAGAGAATTATTCAATATTTCCGAAGAAGAAGTGGATTGAATTAAGAATGATTTTCAAACTCTCCCCTATCCTCAAGAGCAAGAAATAACTCTTTTGTGGTCTTTCTTAGTATTGGATGGAACCAGGTTGGAGCGATTTCAAGCATCGGTCCAAGAACAAAGGAGCGCTTGTGCATCTCTGGATGAGGAACCGTAAGCGTTGGGGATTGAATAACCATTTCACCAACTGCGATAAGATCGAGATCTATAGTGCGATCATCCCACCGTTTTTGTCGAACCCGACCGAGATCTTGTTCGATACGCGAAAGTTTCTTTAAAACCGCATGGGGCAGAAGTGAAGTTTGGAGAGAAATAACTCCATTGACATAATTCCCCACATCTTCCTTCCTCCCCTCGCAAATAAGTGGTTTTGTTTCATACAACTTTGAGGCCTTCTCAATAACACCAACCTCCTTCTCTATTCGCTCTTTTGCTTTCTTAATTGTCTGAAAGCGATCTCCTAGATTTGAGCCAAATGCGATAATCATAGAGAACATGCTTAACTGAGTAGATTTGTAGTTATCCGAAAGCTTCTATAACTTAACACAGCAATACCTTGCCTTCTTCTCCCCTGCCAAAATACCAAAAAATGTTATTCTCTCTCTGTTCCTTGAGAAACTCAACTAGCCGCTGTAATATCCGGCCTTAATTTATTGGGTAAGTAGTTCCCTTTTCATGGCACAACCAAAGTCGACAACATCGAATCTCCTCCTTGATACGATCAACTCTCCTGCAGAGCTTCGCAAACTTTCGCGTAAAGACCTTCAGCAACTCTGTGAGGAGCTACGATCTGAGCTCATTAGCACGGTAAGTCAAAGTGGTGGTCATTTTGCCTCAAGCTTAGGCGTTGTTGAACTTACGGTAGCTATTCATGCAACGTTTAATACTCCAGAAGACCGTCTTGTTTGGGATGTTGGTCACCAAGCATACATTCACAAAATGCTCACAGGAAGAAGGCGAGAACTTGCTGAGGTTCGAAAGCTCGGTGGGATTTCCGGTTTTCCTCGTCGGTGCGAGAGTGAGTATGACACCTTTGGCGTTGCACACGCCGGAACAAGTATCTCCGCAGCGCTTGGAATGGCAGAAGCGTCATACCATGAATACCCTGCTCAAAATGAACGACAGGTTGTAGCCGTCATCGGAGATGGTGGAATGACGGCGGGAATGGTCTTTGAAGCGCTCAACCACTCCGGTCACCTTCATCGAAAATTGATTGTGATTTTAAATGATAATGAAATGTCTATTGCCCCAAATGTTGGCGCATTAAGTTTAGCGTTCTCACGAGCAGTAACTAGCAAATTTTCTACCTCGGCTCGAAAGCATTTTAAGCAGCTCGTTGAACGTGGACTCATCCCACAAACATTTTACCGAGCAATTGATCGGGCGGAAGAGGCAGCTCAAGGATTTTTCTCTACCCCCGCAATGCTTTTTGGTTCTTTTGGGTACCGCTACATCGGTCCGATTGATGGACATAACCTTGACCAGGTCATGGATGCGTTAGAGAGGGCAAAAAAACAGGACGGACCGGTCTTGATCCACGCTTTGACACTCAAAGGCAAAGGGTATGAACCCGCAGAAAACGATCCTGTTAAGTATCACGGGGTTGGCCCTTTTGAAGTTCCTTGCGGCACGTTTAAGAAAAGCTCTGTGAAGAAGGCTCCAACATATACAGAGGTATTTGGAAAAACTCTTATTGAGCTCTGTCAGAACGATCCAGCTATTGTTGGAATTACCGCAGCGATGCCTGATGGCACGGGACTTGAGTTTCTTGCTAAGGAGATGCCCGATCGCTTCTTTGATGTGGGGATCTGTGAACAACATGCGGTAACGTTTGCTGCGGGACTAGCCTGCGAGGGGATGAAGCCGGTATGTGCAATTTACTCCACATTTCTTCAGCGCGCATATGATCAGATCGTTCATGATGTTTGCATCCAGTCACTTCCTGTTATTTTTGCTATGGACCGCGGTGGCTTAGTAGGAGCTGACGGCCCAACTCACCACGGGGTTTTTGATATCTCGTATCTTCGAGCACTTCCCAATATGACGATCATGGCTCCAAAAGACGAGGGAGAGCTCCGTGACATGATGTACACCGCTTGCAACCACCAAACTGGACCGATCGCCTTTCGCTACCCCCGTGGAAACGGAGTTGGTGCTAATATTTCACGACCTCCAAAACTCATCCCCATTGGAAGTGCAGAGATCGTATTTGAGCCAGCACCGACACAAAAGAGTGAGGTTTTGATTCTTGCAGTAGGGCAAACAGTGCCACTAGCAATTGAGGCAGCAACGGTGCTCTCGAACGCAGATAGAATTCAAGTCACCGTGGTTAATACTCGGTTCATAAAACCTTTTGATACAGAGCTCCTTACAGAGCTTATCTCCAAACATTTTTTCGTATTAACCGTCGAAGATCATGCCCTGCAAGGGGGATTTGGAAGTGCAGTATTGGAGTTCATGGCAGATGCTGAGCTAACCCTGGAACGAAAAGTCGTCCGTTTAGGAATTGAAGATTTCTTTGTTGAGCATGGCACCCAGGAAGAGTTGTATAAGATCTGTAAATTCGATCCTCAGTCAATCGTTTCTCGCATCAGACAAGAACTCGGCGAAGAACTCACCCACAAGCGCGCTGTTGGCTAAAGATTGGCCCGTCGTTAGGGCGAAAGGTTCGACCATTCTCCCCGCTGTCGTTGCTTCGCTTCGCTCGCAACGACAGCGGGGAGAGTCTTGTTTACGAAAGTGGGCCGTGACTGTCTAGTAGTTATGCGATGCTTCCTTTTGGACTACGAATGCTCGCTCAGTTGAATGGCCGTTTGTTTCTGCCGTGTCTTTTGGGCCACCGTGATGTTTTTCTGTGGCAACGATCGTATAAATTGTCGGCACAATAAATAAAGTAAAAATAGTGCCGATGATCATCCCGCTCACGAGGGTAATTCCGATACTATTTCTTGATCCTGCGCCTGCGCCGGAAGCAAGAATGAGTGGAAAGTGCCCAACAACCGTTGCTACGGAGGTCATGAGTATCGGTCGTAGCCGAGTCGTTGCTGCACCAACAACGGCTTGCATTTTTGACATTCCCTGCTCTTGAAGTTTGTTGGCAAACTCCACAATTAAAATACCGTTTTTTGCTACCAGCCCCACAAGGGTGACGAGTCCCACCTGAGAGTAGATATTTAATGTTGTGAATCCTAAAAACACAAAGGCAAGAGCTCCCGCAAGTGCAAGCGGCACAGAACCAAGGAGAATAATAAATGGATCGCGAAAGCTCTCAAACTGCGAAGAGAGAACGAGAAAAATCAACACCATCGCTAAAAGCAGCGTGGTCAGAAGCGCATTATGTTCCTTTCGTAGCTGTCGAGACTCTCCCGCATAATCAATAAGATACCCTTCGGGAAGAATCTCTGCTGCTTTTTCTTCAAGCACCTTCAGTGCTTGATCAATACTGACTCCTGGCGGAACTGCCCCTTGAATCTTTGCTGAGTTTAGTTGTTGAAATCGATTGAGCTGTCGAGGCTGAACGGTATCTTTAATAGAGGCAAACGTAGAAAGAGGAATTAGCATATCGTTAGGACCGGTCACATAGGTATTTAACAGTTGTTCTGGGTTTAAACGCTCACTTCTTTTTAGTTGCGGAATAACCTTATAACTTCTCCCCTGAACGCTGAAACGGTTTACATAATCACCCCCGGTAAACACCGCCAAATCTCTTCCCACCTGACCAAGATCAAGGCCAAGACTCGCTACCTTATTTCGATCAAGCACGATCTCACTCTGCGGCAGATCAAACTTCAAGTCAGTATCAG
>CAZDIO010000032.1:0-6100 GCA_964505555.1 uncultured Bdellovibrionales bacterium | reverse complement strand
TCTCGAACTTTCCCAGCAATTCGAGATTGCTTCGCTTCGCTCGCAACGCCAGGGTGATGCGTCTATCTTGTAGTGAGAGTTAGTTCTTATCTTGCGGTTGCAGAAGTTTCCTGCCAAGAATTGCGATCGTTTGTTCCAAATGATTCGCTTGTGGAGCTTGGGAGATACAGCTCTTTCTGGTTTGGAAGTTGTAATGGAGAAGGAGTAAGGGTGAGATCTGCGTTGTGATTTGGATTTCGTTGCAGTTCTTGAAGATGACGATAGTTCGTTTCTATCATTGGCTCTGTTGTCTGTTGAGAGAGTTGTAGTAAGATATTATTTGCTCGTGCGAGATCTCCTGCCAAAGCATACGTAATAGCGATATTGTTATATGCTCCAACATTATCTGGTTCTAAGCTAATTGCTCGCTCGAAGCACTCCAATGCAAACTGAGGTTCGCAGTGAGTTCTTCCTTCAAACCAGGGGGGATAATACTCAAGGGCACGAATTCCCATATCAAGATGAATCTGTGCTCGCTCCTTTGTGTTTTGCCAGGTGACTCCGGCTCGGGCATAGAGCCGTTCGATCATCTCTTTTGTGCGATACTTCGCTTGAAGGGCGTCGTTTTCTTTTTTAATCCGATCATCTCTGAAACTAAGCGCTTGAGGATGCTCAAGGTAGAGACCAATCGGACTTCCCCCTACATGGAGCGCGTTTTTCTGAAGAGCAATTCGGAAGTTAAAATCATAGTCCCCGACACACTTTAGTGCGCCGTCAAAGTATCCTATCGAGTCATGAACACTCCTTCGCCACATCGCTTGGGGGCTTAGTTGGTAGTGAAGAACACTTGCTGGGGCAAAAAAAGCTGGGTAACGGTAGACCCTCGTTTTTGAGTTCTGCTCAAAGCTCTCGTTTTCAATAGTGGAGAGGTAGCAATCACCGTAGGCAACATCGATCTCCGTTTTCTTATCAAGCGCTGCACTGAGCACTTCAAAAGCATCAGCACGGTGACGATCATCGGTATTTGCATTCGTGACGTAGGTTCCAGAAGCGATCTTAATGCCCCGATTCCAAGCCTCATACATCGTTTCTCGTTGGGTGCGAACAGCGATGATATTTGGATACCGCCGTTGATAGCCAAGGACGATCTCATCTTCGTTTTCTGGCGAGCCACTAATGACCACTACAATTTCAAGCTCGCCTTTGAGGGCGAGCGTTTGGTTCAGGAGGTCATCAAGGCACCCCCGGATAAAACGAGCTGAGTTATAGGTAGAAACAATTGCAGAGACTTTTGGCATAGACTTTCAGTATCGACTTTTAAATCTTCCCACTTTTGGATGTCATCACAATCTAAAGGGTTTTCATCTTATGAAGCGCTATTACTGCACTTATTTTGACAGAAATTATCTCATTAAAGCGATTCCAATGATTGAGTCGCTTAGCAGACATGAAACTGTGCCTTTTGAGTTGTTTGTCATCTGTATGGATGAAATTACCCGACTCTATCTCGAGGCGCTGAAACTTCCCAATGTAACACTCATTGCGTTTCATGAGATTGAACAGCGGGATACAAAACTTCTCCAAGCAAAAAACAATCGTTCCTTTGTCGAGTACTACTGGACGACAACTCCGACAATTATTTTAAGACTCCTTGAGTCTTATCCGCGAATTGATCTTCTGACCTATCTTGATGCCGATCTTTTCTTTTATTCAACACCACAGCCGATTTTTGATGAGCTGAAAGATGCCTCCGTATTAATCCATGAGCACCGGTTCTCTCCACGTTTGAAGTACCTGGCTGAAAACGGGATCTACAACGTAGGCTTACTTTCATTTCGAAATGATACTCCAGGGCGAGAAGTGCTGATCTGGTGGCGAGAGCGATGTTTGGAATGGTGTCGTGCCATTCCAGAGAACGGCAAAATGGGAGATCAGGGGTATCTTAATGACTGGCCGGTGAGATTTTCAAAGGTATGTGTATTACAACATCTCGGAGCTGGATTAGGCCCATGGAATCATGATCAGTACCATTATGAAGAGCGAGCTGGTGAGGGATTTGTCGAAAACGTTCCCATCGTGTTTTATCACTTTCACTCACTTCATATTCTAGCGCCCTACCTCGTGCTTCCTGTTGCAGAAACTGTCTATCACATCCCGTTTTCGGTGCTGACGATGTGCTTTCTTCCCTACGTCCGGGCGCTCATGGAGGCTGCCGAGATGCTTGAAGCACGTTTCCCAAAGTTTTGTGACACCCTAACAAGCACGAAATCGCTTCGAACGGATCATACGTTCCTCGCCCATCAAGGTTTGAGCGAAAATCTCAAGCAGCACAACCTTCCTCAGATCGCTGTGAATCTTGATGATTCTTGGGACTGCTACCTCTCTCCGCAGGTGAAAGAATACTCCTCGATCATCAGCACACTAAAAAATTCTTCACAACAAATAGGAACCGATTCTTCCGGGATATTTCCAAAGTAACACAATGACCCTTAATACCGCCGCACTGACATACTGGAAACACTCCGGCTACACAAACGCTGATGTTGATGCCGCATGTAAGGAGAAAGAAGATGTCTATCTGTTTGGCAAAGTAGAATTTGCCGATAATCAAGAGTTAAAAGTTACTCTTTCTAAGAGAATTGCAAGCACCGGGTACGGACATTATGCAAGTTGGGTTCGTTACTTTCAAGATCTTCAATACCTTCCCGGTGAACCACTCCGCGGCACGTTTCTTCTTTGGGCTGAAGATGGAATGTGGGACTGGCTGAATCACCGTTCAAGAAAAGCACCCGTGATCGCTTTTGGTAGGCATAAGGCAGATCATTGTACGCTGCTTATGCCCGATCCTGCTTTTATTAATAGTAATGGGTATGTAAAGGAGATTCAGTCAGGGACAGAGATTGATACTCGATATCCATGGGCAGCAAAGATTCCTACTGTTTTTTGGCGAGGAGCGAGTTCTGGTTTGGGGATGAATAGTAAGGATGATTTATGGAAACGAGCGCCTCGAATCCAATTAGCCTTAGCATCAAAGAAAATTAATAATCCCGAATTCATTGATGCGATGATTTCAACCGTCGTTGATTACGGTGAGCCGATACAGTCACAACGGGTAAGAGATCTTGGTATCGTTGGGGAGTATCGTCCATTTGAGGACTTTCTTCGCTATCGGTACCAGGTAGATGTGGAGGGGATATGTTGTGCTTGGATCTCTTGTTTTCTTAAACTTGCGTCAAAGAGTTTGGTTTTAAAAGTGGAGAGTGACTATCTCCAATGGTACTACGATCGGATTATTCCTTGGGAGCACTACGTTCCTATCGCGGGAGATTCCTCCGATATCGTTGAGAAGATTCAGTGGATTCATCGACACGATGAGCAATGTAGAGAGATCGCCCTTCGTGCTTCAGCGCTCATGCCAACGATTACCTATAGAGACTCCCTCTTAGAAACAAAAAGCATGCTGCAAACGCTTTTTGCCTGCCAACGGTTTTAAACTACAATCTTCTTAGCTTTTTTCTTTATAAAACGCTTGTTAAAATGCCTTATCACCTGATTTTTTGGTTACACAGTTAGAGCCTCCAACAAACGAAAATCCCCGTCGTTGCTTCGCTTCGCTCGCAACGACGGAGGGGATTTGTTCATTTTGTTAGAAGCTCTGAGACAGAATTAGTTGATTTTATTGAACTTCTTTGAAGCCTTAAACCTTTTCAAATATTTCTAACGACAAATTTATCCGGCGAACCACCTGTTCAATATAAGCATCATACTTATTAGGTTCTCTTAAGAAGTTTTCAACGTTCGTTTCAGGAGGTTCTTCCATGAAATCAAAAGTGCTTGTCACCGGTGCCGGCGGGTTTATTGCTCATCACTTGAGTGGGTATCTTGTTCAGAGAGGGTACAACGTTCGCGGCGTCGATATCAAGAAGCCAGAGTTTGAGCCGACAAGTGCTCAGGAGTTTTTTGTTCTTGATCTTCGAAACAAAGAGGCATGCGAGAAAGCGTGTGAAGGTGTTGACGAGGTGTACCACCTTGCTGCTGACATGGGCGGAATTGGCTACATCACCGGTTCTCACGCAGAGATTGCTAAAAATAACACGATGATCAACGTGCACATGTTAGAAGCAGCAAGAAAGACAAAGGTAAAACGTTTTCTTTTTTCCTCTACGGCGTGTGTTTATCCAATGTATCTTCAAAAAGATCCTGACATCTCTCCACTGAGAGAAGATCAGGCTTATCCTGCGGATCCTGAGGAGGGATATGGTTGGGAAAAACTGTATATGGAAAAGTTGTGTGAGTATTACCATAACGATTTTGGACTAGAGACAAGAATCGTTCGCTTTCACAACGTCTATGGACCGTTAGGAACGTATGAGGGGGGCAAGGAGAAAGCTCCCGCGGCTGTTTGTAGAAAGATCGCTCTTGCAAAACAAGAAGACGTTATTGACGTCTGGGGAGACGGGAATCAGACCCGTTCTTTTATGTATGTCGATGATTGCACAGAGGGAATGCACCGACTGATGCGGTCAGATTTTTCCAAGCCACTCAATCTTGGTCGAGAAGACATGGTAACGATCAATGAACTTGTGGATATTGTTTCCAAGGTGGCTGGAAAGAAGATTGAGAAAAGACATGATCGTAGTAAACCTCAAGGGGTTCGAGGAAGAAATAGCGATAACACCTTGATACGGCAGGTTCTTAGTTGGGAGCCAAGTATTCCACTTGAAGTAGGGCTTTTATCAACGTATCAGTGGATAGCGACGCAGATTCAGAAACCTGAAACAAAGCCAACCCGAACCACAGAAACCTCGCCCTCATTTGCAACTCCTCGTTGAGAAATGAGGTTCTGTAGTTTTTGTGCCGGTGCCTTACGGGATTTGTAGCAAGAAGATTAGAAATGAGATAAATCTTCTAGCAGGTTACCTCATGAGCACATTTACAAAAATCCAACAAACAGAAGAACTGCTCGTTCCAATCTCTTCTCCAAAGGAGAGTTTTTTCGCTCATCGTGAAGAGATTGTTGATGCTATTGAGTCAGTATTAGAAAGTGGTTGGTATATTCTTGGTAAGCAGGTAGAGCGCTTTGAGCAAACGTTTGCTGGGTACCTGGGAGCAAAAGAGTGTATCGGTGTTGGAAATGGAACTGATGCTTTGGCGCTTGCATTAAAGGGAGTGGGAGTTGAAGCTGGGGATGAGGTCATTACCGTATCTCACTCCGCGGTAGCTACGGTTGCTGCCATTGAGCAGATCGGGGCAGTTCCTGTTTTTTGCGATATTGAAGAGACGACACGGTGTTTAGACCCAACATTACTTTCAGTTCTTGTTACTCCAAAAACAAAAGCGGTTGTTCCAGTTCATATCTATGGTCATCCGGCGCGACTTGCAGAGATTCTGGAGGTTGCCAAGCGTCATCGACTTTTTGTAGTTGAAGATTGTGCCCAAGCGCACGGTGCGGAGTATGATGGAAAGAAGGTAGGAACGTTTGGAGATGCCGCAGCATTTAGTTTTTATCCGACAAAAAATCTTGGAGCCTTGGGAGATGGTGGTGCTGTGGTTACAAACTCACCGCAGATTGGTGAGAAGGTACGACTTTTTCGACAATATGGGTGGAAAGAGCGATATGTTAGTATCGTCCCTGGAGTAAATTCCCGATTAGATGAGCTCCAAGCGGCAATTCTTCTTGTAAAGCTCTCCTCCCTTGATGAGGACAATAAGCGTCGAAGAGAGATCGCTGCGTGTTACAAAGAGGCGCTTTTAGAAACAAAGATTAAACCACCAACAATTGCAGATCGGGTGCTGCATGCGATGCATCTGTATGTGATTGAGCATCAAAAGCGAGAGCTCCTTCAAGAGCATTTACGGACAGCAGGCATTCAGACAGCCCTACACTATCCGCTGCCTATTCATCTTCAACCAGCGTATCTGCAAAGAAAAACTGATAATCGGGGACTTCCCGTAACGGAAACGCTCTATAAAAATATTCTTTCCTTACCAATGTATCCTGAGCTTTCAGGAGAGCAGGTAGAGCATGTTTGTGCCGCCCTCCGTAGTTTCAAGTAACCCAAGTATAATGACCGCTGTCATCTAGCGTCGCTCCATTTGATGTAGCAGGCCCCCCTGTCGT
>CAZDIO010000031.1:0-9142 GCA_964505555.1 uncultured Bdellovibrionales bacterium | reverse complement strand
GGTCCACTTTGGTAACGAGTGCCTGAATGAGCTCCGTTCCAAAGCGGGCAGCTTGTTTTGTCATCTCATCCATAAGCTCAGGCCCCATAATTCCCTCAGAAAAGCCGGGATAGTTTTCTACGTGAGTTGTGGTGGTGAGCTGACCACCAGGTTGGGGGCCATGAAAAAGAAGGGGAGAGAGGTTCGCCCGAGCCGCATAGAGAGCTGCCGTTAAACCCGCTGGACCAGAGCCAAGAATAATTACGTTTCGAGAGTCGGACATAATACCTTGAGAAGTTTAATGACGTTTGCATTTTCCACAACAAATCTATATCTGAAATCTACTGTCGTTGCGAGTCGGGAGGCCCGGCACTACAGTAAAAACAAGAAAGATACTGTAATAATTAAAGCGTGCTGTGAAACGACTACTCATTGCAAACCGGGGAGAGATTGCGGTTCGAATTATTCGAAGCGCTCGGGAGTTAGGCATTGAAACAGTAGCGATCTACAGCGAGCCTGATGAAGGCACGCTGCATGTTCGTCTTGCAGATAAAAAAATAGCTCTTCGTGGAGCACACGTCAGAGACTCTTACCTCAACATCGATAAAGTAATTAACGCCGCCATTCAATCAGGAGCCGATGCCGTGCACCCTGGATATGGCTTCTTTTCGGAAAACCCCGCCTTTGAAAAAGCCGTAAGAGAAGCAGGGCTCTGTTTTGTTGGGCCAAAAGAAGAAGCCATGACGATCATGGCCGATAAGGCGAGAGCGAGAAAAAGGGTAATTGAGTTTGGTGTGCCTGTAGTCCCAGGATTAGAGCTTGGAGAAGATCAGAAAGAACTCGATCGCTTTATAAAAAACACCGGCTTCCCAGTGCTTGTTAAGGCAGCAGCAGGTGGTGGTGGGCGAGGAATGAGAGTTGTCGAAAATAGAGAACAACTAGAAAGTAGTGTTCTTCAGGGAAAACGTGAGGCCCTTTCTTCGTTTGGCAGCGATAAAGTGTTTCTTGAAAAATATATCTCTTCTCCACGACATATTGAGGTGCAGGTTTTTGGGGATGAACATGGAACGCTACTTCATTTTGGAGAAAGGGAATGCTCCATTCAGAGAAGACATCAAAAATTAATCGAAGAATCTCCAGCACCAAACCTTCACCCCGGAGTCAGAAAGAAGATCCTTGATGCTGCGCTTCAAGCTGCAAAATCAGTTAATTACGTTGGCGCGGGAACTGTGGAATTTCTTGTTGAAGATGGACAGAAAGAGGACGCACCGTTTTATTTCCTTGAAATGAATACCCGTATTCAGGTTGAGCATCCGGTTACTGAAATTGTGACAAATTCTGATCTGGTAAAACTTCAGCTCCAAGTTGCACAGGGTGAGCGCTTAGATCTTCAGCAAAAAGATGTCGTCTTCCAAGGACATGCTATGGAGTTTCGTATTTATGGAGAGAATCCAGAAAAGGGTTTTCAACCAAGCACGGGCACTATTCGCTATGTGAGTCGAAGTTTAGGGGTGGGGGTTCGAGAAGATAGCTGGATTGAAGCAGGAACAAAAGTGTCTTCTTATTATGATTCACTCCTTTCAAAAATTATTGTCTTTGGTAGAGATCGGTCTGAAACACTTACACGCGCAAGAAGATTATTTTCTGAGTATCTGCTTGAGGGGGTAGAAAACACCGTTGGGTTTCACCGCTGGATTCTTGAAGAAGAGGATTTTAAGAAAGGCTTCGTTGATGTGAATTGGCTTGAAAGACATTACAAGGGAGAGGTGCGGCGAGGGGGAGTTGTGGGGCCGTTAGAACTGCCAACACAGTAAGAACTGGTGGACACTTTCTGTATGGAAAAAGAGAAGCCACAAGTTTTTACCAATGAAAATGGGATAACGCGGCTTGATCACTTTGTTTCGCAGCACGTGCCTGGGTGTAGTAAGCGTTCTGCAAAGAGTCTTTGTGAGCGAGGGTTTGTTCGCGTTGAGGGTAGGGAAAAAAGCGGTGGATATCTGCTTCAACGTGGAGAAAGTGTTCAGGTGGAGCACTTTTTTCAAACCGCGACACGACCTGAGATGGTCGAAAAAGAAGGTGGCAAAGAGCTTGTTACGGTTCTTTGGGAGGACGAGAGTGTGGTGGTTGTCTCAAAGCCTAGAAAACTTCACAGCGTCACTCTTGATTCCGAAGATCCCGTAACGTTAGCAGACTGGCTTTCTTGGCATAATTCCGGATGTCGAACTGCTGCTCCCGATCGCAGAGAGGGAGGGCTCATTCAACGGCTTGATTATTATACAAGCGGAGTGAGTGTTTCTGCAAAAAACCCTGCTACTTGGAAAAAACTACACGAAGCACTGTTATCAAAAGAGATTGAAAAAAGTTATCTCGTTCTTAGTGAGGGAAGACTACAAGAAAAAAATATGCTGCTTAGCTTTTCTCTTTGCGCAAAAGGAGCACAAACAATAATTACAGAAAGTGCAGAGATTAAAGGATCCTTTTTGGCAGAAACGCAGGTCAATGAGCTGTGGTATGATAATGATGAGAACGTAAGTGTTCTTCGGGTCTGGGTGCATAGAGCACGAAGACATCAGATCCGAGCACATCTTGCTCATGTCGGCTCTCCCCTCATCGGTGATACTCAGTATGGAAGCAAACGAAAACTCTCTGACATAAGACTTTTTACCAAGGAGAGTCAAAACGAACTAAACGAAGGGTTCTTACTTCATGCAGAAACAGTTACCTTTACTCATCCGGCAAATAAAAAGACGGTTACAATAAAAGAATCATCCAAGTATTTTCAAGAGCTCATGGCAGTTGATGATAAAGAATAGAGATTTAAAACCTTTTCTTGGGAGAAAAGCTCTTGTAACCGGCGCGGGGAAGAGAGTCGGGCAGCACATAGCGCTCGCCCTTGCAGAAGCTGGATGTGATCTTGTCGTCCATTATTTTAATTCAAAAAGTGGTGCCGAAGAGACCGTTTCAAAAATAAAAGCTCTGGGAAGAGAGGTGGCGTCTGTCTCTGTTGATCTAAGCACTGAAGATGGCCCAAAAGAGTTGGCGAAATTTGTAACGGATACTTATGGCCAACTAGATATTCTCATCAACAACGCAAGTACATTTCCTAACCCAGAAAAGTATCAAGCTGATCGAAACTTTCATACAGAAACGCTCGAGGAGTGGAATACCTCTTTTGCGATCAACGCCCGTGCGCCATTTTTTCTTACGCAGCACCTCTCTTCGTTTCTCAAAAAAAGTAAGGACGGAAACATTATCAACATTCTTGATTTGTCCGTAAGCGAGCCCTTTCTTACGCGTCCTGCGTATAGCGTTTCAAAATCAGCTCTCCTTGCGGTTACAAATCTTACTGCTCGAGCGCTTGCACGTGTGGTTCGTATCATTGATCTTGAGCTTGGAGCGATCATTGCTGGAGATGATTTGAGCTCGGTGGAGATTAAAAAACGACGGTGGGGCGGGCTTGAGAGTGTTTCAGAGAGTATCCTCTATATTCTTAATACCAAGTTTCTCCACGGCTCGGTCATTCGCCTTGATGGGGGAGAGGGAATCAAACTTAATGATAGGTGACCTGTTCGCCTTCTTTTTGTGTAATAGAGGAAAACAGTTTTTCGTAAGCCTCTTCAAGCTCGCCGAGATTTCTCTTTAACTCGCTCTTCACTTGCTTTACACGCTTCCTGTATTCTTCCTTGCTCCATGTGGGGAGGGCTTTTCCTGCTCGAACCCGCTTCTCCGTTACTTTGTGAAAGGCTTGATGGGTGTTATCAAAAAGGTGAAGAAGTTGTGTTCGTTCAATGAGAAGCCGCTCAACATCGGGAAGGCTATCAAGCTTTCCCCCAAGTTGTTCAGCAATAACGATGCATCGGCTGAGTATATTTTGGTGGTGACTTTTTAGCTCACGAAGCACTTTTTCAGAACCGGAGATATTTACTAACACGCATCGCCGCAGCTCCCGAATCGCAAGATCAAACTGCTCCGCATCGAGTAGCTGATCGATTCTCTTTAATCGGTTTGCAACACGAGAGAGGCGAAAACTCCCCTTCCCACCCCGAAGAAGGAGAGAGGCGGGAGAGAGTAGGGCCCAAGCAAAATAGAGAAAAACACCACTCCCGATCAGTGAAAGAAAAAAAATTATTATAAAATCGCTCGTTCCCAAGATCTTTCCAGTCCTACTTGTTTGTGTGTGTTTTCAAACTAGGGTAAATTTATAGTAATTTAAACGCGAGGGAAATAATGTTCTACGCTGACTATAATGCCACCACCCCTGTTCTTCAAGGGGTGCGAGAGAAAATGGAGCCCTTTTTGAGGGATGAGTTTGGAAACCCCTCAACGCCATACCCTTTAGGAAGAAGAGCAAACAAAGCTATCGAGGAGGCGCGGGAAAGGGTTTCAGAGCTAGTTGATGCAAAGCCGGAACAGATTGTCTTTGTCAGTGGAGGAACCGAATCTGTGTTTCAGGCGCTCTGCGGGGTGTTTCTTGCAAAAATTAAAAACAAAGAAGCTCAAACGATCTCTTGTGTTACTGCGCCAACGGAGCATCGTGCAGTGTTAAGTACGTTTGAGTTTTTAACAGGCGCTCCTTTTTACGGAGAGCTCTCTTTTTGTAATATTTCAAAAACCGGCGCACTTTCTTTCGATGAGTTAAGAACTCTCATTGGACCTGATTCAATCGCCAGCTTTTCCTTAGCAAATAACGAAACGGGGATAACGTTTCCGCTTTTTGAGATTTCAAAACTTTGTAAAGAACAAGGAGCTCTTTTGCATACCGATGCAGTACAAGCAGCGGGGAAGATGGAGCTCTCTTTTTCGAAACTTGGCGTTGATTTTTTGAGTCTTTCTGGCCACAAGATCGGGGCACCAAAAGGAATCGGAGCGCTTGTTGTTGGACAAAACTCCTCTTGGGAGCCGTTTTTGATCGGTGGGGGACAAGAAAGTGGACGAAGAGGAGGAACTCCCCCCGTTTCTCAGATCGTTGGTTTTGGCGAGGCGTGTCGACTGGCAAAAGTTCGCCTTAAAACTGATAGTGTCACATCGTTTTCAAGAGACATTTTTGAAACAGAGCTTAAAAAGAAAATACCTGAGATCGTAATTAACTCCTTCACTGAAGAGAGGTTACCAAACACCTCGAGCATTACCATCTCAGGTATCTCTGCCACTGAGTTAGTCTCAAAGCTAGGGGAGCGGGGAGTGATGATCTCTTCTGGAGCGGCGTGTAATAGCTCCCATATAAAGCCATCCCATGTGCTTCGCGCGATGGGGTTTACAACCCAGGCCTGTCTTTCAACCCTGCGGGTGTCTTTTGGCCCAGAAACCACGCAGGATGAGGCCCTTTTACTTGCAGACATTCTTGCTGTAGAAGTATCTCTCTTTCGGGAAAAGACCGCAGAAGTCATAAAAGAGCGGATGAATTTGCATTAAATGGACACGAAGAAAAAATCATCTCTTTCTCATCGTCCTCATGGTCATCCGCCCGTGCGATCGAAAGTTGGTGTGCTCTTTCTTAATTTAGGCACTCCTGATGCTCCTACTCCAAAAGCACTGTATCGATATTTAAAAGAGTTTCTCTCTGATCCCCGTGTCATTGAACTTCCAACGTGGAGAAGGTGGCTGGTCCTTCATCTTTTTGTTCTTCCTTTTCGCCCAAAACAATCTGCAGAACTTTATAAAAAAGTTTGGACAGAAGAAGGCTCTCCGCTCCGAACGATGACCTATCGGCAAGCAAGCTTATTAAAAGAGGAGCTCAGTAAACGATTTGAGGATGATATCGAAGTTGAAGTTGGTATGCGTTATGGAAATCCATCTATTCCACATGCATTATCGGAACTAAAAAAGCGGGGGGTCGAGAGGCTTCTGGTGCTTCCACTCTACCCACAATATTCAGGAACGACGACCTCTTCAACTTTTGATGCCGTTTTTGATGAGCTAAAAAAGTGGCGCGTGGTACCGGAGCTCCGAACGATCACTTCTTTTTACGACGATCCAGATTATATTCAGGCACTTGCAAACAGTGTTCGTAGGAAGTGGGAAAAAGAAGGTGAACCAGAGAAGCTTTTGATTTCATTTCACGGCATCCCACAGAGATACTTTACCAGTGGAGATCCCTATTACTGCCACTGTCAGAAAACAGCGCGGCTTCTTGCTGAAGCGTTGAACCTTCCAAAGGAGCGCTATGTGGTGACGTTTCAATCTCTTTTTGGAAAAGAGGAGTGGCTTCGACCGTACACTGACGAAACGATGAAAGAGCTTGGAAAAAGTAACTTACGATGCCTCGATGTCGTGTGCCCTGGGTTTGTTAGTGATTGCTTAGAAACACTTGAAGAGGTTAATGAGCTTAACAGACATTTCTTTCTTGATGCTGGAGGAAAAGAGTACCGCTACATCCCCTGTCTCAATGATGATCCAGAGCTTGTTTCGCTCCTTGCAAATCTTGTCAGTCGTCATCTCCAAGGATGGCCGATAACGGAGCAAGCTCTTTCTACTGTGAAGCGCGCATCTCAAGCCACATTTTAAATCTTTCATACCACGGAAGAACGTTCTTTCGCGCTATTTCTAAGCCACCTGAATTTAATGCTGGTCCATCGTGATGAAGGGCATATGCATAGGCGTAAAGTTCTCTCTTACTATGAAGAGCGAATTTTTTTGCTAATTCTAGATTTTCTCGAAGATGTTTCATCAAAGCATGGATGTTGTCATACAGGGAGAACCGATTTTTCTTTGTTAAGCCGTAGGTGAGGCCCGTTTTATCTATAAATTGACCAAGTCCAGAAGCCGAGCTTGCCGCCGAAGCAGCGTCTGGATTAAATCCGGATTCCACTCTGGCGATAGCAAGAAGGAGCGCCGTTTCTTCCATGCTAAATCTATACCGCAGAGCCTCAGAAACAATGGTATGAATGACAAAAACCTGTTCTTCGGGTGTGATATCTCCCCATGCGCGGCTTTTTCCATGTGGTAGAGGATCTCTCCGTTCGATCGGGGAGTTGTAATGTGAATGACTTACCGGTTGCTGTGGATAAATTGGCGGTTGTCGGACAAGAAGGGAGTGAAAAAGCTGTTCAATTTTCATAGGCGTCTCCTGATGTTAATACTCTCTATTAGTATTATCGATCGGAAACGGTCTTACTGTTCAGGGTTGAGTTTTTGTATTTAGTCTTAAAGTCTATAACACCGCCTGTCGTTGCGAGCCGGGAGGCCCGGCCGCCGGGCGAAGCGAAGCAATCTCGAACCCTTGTTGGTGATATGAGATTGCTTCGCTTCGCTCGCAACGACAGGAATGAAATGTCATTTTGTCAGAGGCTCTAAGACTAAGTAGAACTAGAAGTGAGATTCTACTCCGCTGCTGCCGCTAGTGCTTTGTTGTAGTCTGGTTCTTCTGCGATCTCACTGACGTACTCAACATGTCGCAATTTGTTATCTGCCCCCACAACAAACACTGCCCGAGCATGAAGTCTTTTTAATGGGCCACTAGCAATAAGGACCCCATAATTTTCTCCAAAGCTCGCACTCTGATGATCGCTATAGCAGGGAACATTCGTTACATTCTCAGCACCACACCACCGTTTTTGTCCAAACGGGAGATCCATACTGATACAGATCGCTTCAACGTTTGAGAGTTTGGCGATCTCTTGTGAGAATCGTTTGGTCTCTTTGTTACACACCGCGGTATCAAGAGATGGAACAGTAAGGAAGATCCGAGTTTTTCCTGAAGAATTTTTTAGGGAGACCGGACTTAGGTCCCCTCCTTGGACAGTAAAGTCAGGAGCACTCCCGCCAACTTCAAGTTTTGGCCCAATAAGATCTACTGGCTCACCCTTCAGCTTTACGGCTCCCTTGCGAAGTTCTCCCATGATAGCATCTCCTTCGTTACGTTAGGTTATTAGGGAACTAATAGAGTAGCTACGAATAGATAATTTCTCAAGATCTCCTATTACGCAGGTATCCTGTAGGGGAAAGTAAAAGGAACGGTGAAAGGATTGAACAAAAAGAAGCTGATACTCACCTTTGCGATCACTTTTTTTTGGGTTCTTCTCTTTCTGCCATTTCAATTTCCTGGAAATAAAGTCCTCTGGGATCGAATCTCCGATGCAGGGCATCTTCCTTTCTTTGCGATGTTTGCGATTTTTAACTTTCACTTCCTTTCAAAACGAATTTCGCGCTCCTATCTCGCCACGTTTTTAATTACCGGGGGGGTAGCAGCTTTTGCCGAGTTAATCCAACCGATAACTGGAAGAACGGCGAGTATCTCTGATCTTATAAACGGGATCCTCGGAGGTGCTCTCGGTGCGCTTCTCTGCTACGGCTATTACGAAAGGAAAATCAGAAAGAGTTTTTGGATAAGCTATCTTATCTTTGGTCTCCTTGCTTTGGTTTTTGTTCTTTCTCCGGTGTGGAAGCAGCTCCAAGCGATGTCGTATCAAAAGCGACTGTTTCCGATGCTTGCAGATTTTGAGGACAACACAGAACTCAGACTTTGGGTAAAAGAGGAGCCATTAAGAAAGGGGAGAGTTACACTCTCTCTTTCAAGCGAGCAGAAACGATCGGGTGTAAACAGCCTTGAAGTAAACATCTCTCCGGGAAACTATGCAGGAATAAGTTATCGGGCGGAGAGGCAGGACTGGAGAGGGTTTCAAAAGCTCAATTTTTTCGTTTTTAACCCTGGGGAACCATTTCTTCTTCACCTCAGGATTGATGATTTTCACAACTGCGACCGCTTTGAAGATCGCTTTAATAAGCAGGTACTCCTTCCTTCGGGGTGGACAGAGATCGAGTTGTCCCTACCAGAGATCGAAGCAGGTCCCGCAAAAAGGATCCTTGATCTTAGTCAGATCCGAAGAATGATGTTTTTTGTTGGAAAAGAGGAATCAACGAGAGTTTTTTTCTTAGATGCAATGCAACTTATGTAATCCCCGCACGAAAAGCAAAGCACTATACATCCTTTATTGAAACAAACGAACACTTGCGGTATGGCTAAATCCGGATCTTTTGTCATTCTTAGTTGGGCAGAACAAGGCATTTGCATGAGAAAGTATTCTCATGTGATGTTTCATCCACGCTTTGATTAAGAAGAGTTTCTTCACCTTCAAAACCTCTACCAAAATGAAAACTCCTGTCGTTTGGGGCCGGGGGGCGCGGCCGCCCGGCCCGCCAACACACGATAGAGCGAGTGTTTGTG